>CAIKBN010000144.1 GCA_903825675.1 uncultured archaeon | reverse complement strand
TTGTAACAGAGCTGCTTTCTTCTGCGTCCGGCAAAGAAGCCCGCTATATAGTAAGAACAGTGCTTGGTGAAATGCGCATCGGCGTTGCAGCTGGCATAGTCCGCGATGCCATAGCCCTAGCGTTCGGTAAGGAGCAGAAAGAAGTAGAGCATGCCTTTGATATTACTGGAGATTATGGCATAGTTGCTGAGATGGCAAAGAAAGGCAAGCTTAAAACAGAAATAATAATAGGAAGGCCTGTAAGAGTGATGCTAGCTGACAGATCACCTGATCTTGCATCTGCAATTAATGAGTTTAGTTCACCTGCACTGGAAACTAAATACGATGGCTTCAGAATATCTATTCACAAACAGTTTGATAAAATAAAGCTATTCTCAAGGCGTTTAGACGATGTCACCAAGCAGTTTCCGGAAATAGTCCGCTGGACAAAAGAATGCATAGATTGCAGAGCATGTATTATCGAAGGCGAAGTCCTCGCCCTTAGCAAAGAAGGCAAGCCGCTGCCCTTCCAGCAATTATCGAGAAGAATACAGCGAAAATATGACATAGAAAAAATGGTCAAAGAAGTCCCAGTTCAGGCAAACCTTTTCGAGCTGATATACTTCAACAACGAGTCATTCATGAATAAGCCACTAAGAGAAAGATGGAATAAATTAAATCTTATAATCAATGAAAAAAAAGGAAAATTCCAGCTTGCAGAGCATATAGAGACTAAAGATATAGAAAAAGCCAAGAAATTCTATGAGAAATCGCTGGAGCTTGGCCAGGAAGGCGTTATAGTCAAGAATCTTGATGCAGTTTATCAGCCAGGCAGGCGTGTTGGTTACTGGCTTAAGGTCAAGCCAATAATGGAGCCGCTCGACCTAGTTATAATAGGTGCAACATGGGGAGAAGGCCAGAGAACTAAACAGCTTGGTTCAATGCTTTTGGCAGCACGGTCAGGTAAGCAGTTTCTGCCAACAGGCATGATGGGCTCTGGCTTGACAGAAGAGCAGCTGGAAGAAGTCACCAAGAAGCTAAAAAAAATAATAATAGAAGAACATGATAATGAAGTTGTTGTAAAACCTGAGATCGTCATAGAAGTTGCATACGAAGAAATACAAAAATCGACAAAATACCCGTCTGGCTATGCGCTGAGATTTCCAAGGTTGCTTCGTTTTAGAGACGATGAAAAAAAGCCTGAAGACGCAGATACAGTAGCCACAATCGAAAAATTATTCAGGCAGCAACGTGGACGGGGGAAATAGTCAATGCAAGCCTAGCCCATGCGCAAGCGCATCAACATTCTCATATACCTTTTTAAAATAACCTTCTACAACCTCTTTCTCTGATCTAGCAGCATCAGTAACTGGAGAAACATATAGAATTGTTTTAGCAGTATACAAGGAATAACCAATTTTATATGCGCTTTCAGCAGCTGCAGATACACAACCAAAGAAATTATATCCCCCTAGAACCAGTTGCTTAACACCAATACCCTTTAGATGTTCATCAACCTCAGGATTAGTGAATGCATTAGAGTTATCTTTGCATATTAACTTAGCCACTTTAAAGTCCTTATGGTTTCTGACCTCAGGTAGATATTCGTCAAATCCGTCTGATCTCGGCGAAATAACAACCAATGGCAGACCATTGCTTTGTGTATAATCCAAAAGTTTAATTAAATCATCGAAAGTAGATAAAGTCTTTTTACCTCTAAAATAATATAATTCTAAAGCCCATCTGCTTTTATCAAGCAGATCTATAATCATCACAGCAGTCTTCATGCAATCAAGAACTAGGAAATTTATTTAAATCTCACTTCACAGTCACGCTCTTGGCTAGGTTGCGTGGCTTATC
>CAIKBN010000143.1 GCA_903825675.1 uncultured archaeon | reverse complement strand
CCTTTTTTTCTTGGTCTGATAATGAAGAATTTTCTAATAATTTATATATGTACTGGTACATTTCCCCTCGTTTATATTTTTTGAAGCCGAAATCATTATCATAGGCGCACAATAAAATACCATCGTCGCATATTCTCATGCCATCATAACTGATCCTGAATAATATTCCGTCAATTCCATGCTCTTCTGGATTTAAGATTTTATATGAAGGACTGCTGTGCGCCCAACAAAAAGGCACATCTTTTTCGTTAACAGAAAGTACTTCACTAACATTTATTTCATCCTTTCCATCAAGAACGTAGATAACTGGATCGCCTGCCCACATGTTTGCAATGAACCATTCGCCATCCCCATTATTGCCAAAATCTTTCAGAAGTATTCTAGATCCAGGAATATCAGGGTTTGTATAACTATTTTCTATCTTAGCTACCCCATTTATTATTTCAATGAAATACAATGAATTTCTATTACTATATGGCAAGTTCCAGTCTTCAGTACATATTACCATGTCCTGAATTTCATCTCTGTTAATATAGCCGACCACGCCAGGACCTTCTATACCTGTGCCATCGTTAAGAAGACTGCCAATTTTATATTTATCCACTAGAGCTTGCAGGTCTTGCCCATCAACTAGTTTGCATCGGTCAGCAAACTTTGCATCTATCTCGAAATGTGTATTGTCTGCATAAACATTGACCTTAGGTTCTTTATCGCAGCTTACTGTGCCGAGAATAGAGCTTGCTGCCAATAATCCCAATGCACCTAAATAAGTTACTTTTTCCAAGTATTTTTTGATTGCTTGCATATTCTGGCTATACATTAAAAACATAAAAAGCTTTCAGAACAACGAGATTATCAAATATATCCCTGCTCCTACCAAGGCGCTTACTGGTATGGTTAGGATCCATGCATAGACTATGTTTCTTGCTAAGCCCCACTTGACTGCTGATAGACGTTTGGTAGCGCCTGTGCCTATTATAGAGCCGCAGATAACATGCGTAGTTGAGACTGGTATGCCTAAGGCTGTGCATAAAAATATGGTAACACTGCCAGATGACTCTGCATTAAAGCCATCTATTGGCCTGAGTTTGGTCAGGCGCGTGCCCATCGTTCTTATGACTTTCAAACCACCTGTAAAGGTTCCAAGAGCCATTGCAGATGCACAGATTATTATTACCCAAAGTGGAACAAAGAAATTAGTACCTAAATAGCCAGCAGTAAAAAGAGATATTGATATTATTCCCATTGAGTTCTGGGCATTATTGGCGCCATGACTAAGGCTGTAAAGAAAAGATGATCCAAGCTGTAATTTTTTAAAATAGCTATTTACCTTGAATGGCTTAGATTTTCTAAAAATCCATAATACCGATATTGAAAAAACAAGACCGCCAATAAACCCGAAGATTGGCGCCATTGCAATGAATAAAATAACTAATAATAATTTTCCACCAAAAACTGCGCCTATTCCTGCTTTCATTATGCCTGCACCAACCAAACCGCCTATTAATGCATGGGTTACTGATATTGGAAAGCCCTTGAAGGTCAGGAGGTATGTCCAGAATACAGCTCCAATTAAGGCCGATATGATTACAAAACTATTTATTATATTTGGGTCTATTATACCTGTTCCCATTGTAGTTGCTACTGCGACACCTGCTATGAATGGGCCAAGAAAATCACCACATGCAGCAAGAAGCAGTGCCTTCCTTACTGAAAGTACGCGCGTGGCAATTACAGAAGCAATAGCGTTTGCAGCATCATTCATGCCGTTTCCAAAATCGAATATCAGGGCAAGAAGTATTATCACAATCATTAATTCTATCATAATTTCACTCAGCGATGCTTTACTACTATGTCGCTTATGACATCAGCTGCATCCTCGCATCTGTCCATGGCACTTTCCAAAAATTCATATATCTCCTTCAGCTTTATGATTTTAATCGCATCCTTGCCTTTCAGAAGTTCTGCAACACTGCTGTTGAGAATTTCGTCTGCATCATTTTCAAGGGTATTAACCTTTACGCATCTTTTTTCTATACTTTCTGGGTTTTTCAGGTTCCGTATGCCATTTACTGCTGCATCAAGCTCTTTGCAGGTTTCTAACAAGACTTTAGAGAATTCTTTCATAGGTTTTGTCGGCTTTTTTATATCATAGTTATGGATTCTTCTCGCAGCTGCATGTATGTGGTCTAATACATCATCCAGAGCAGAAGCAAGTTTTGAGATGTCCTCATGGTCAATAGGCGTTATAAAAGTCTTGTTCAGCTCCTCAAATATGTTGTGAACAATGTCATCTCCGCTATGCTCTATGTCTTCTATTTTCTTGATCAACTGCGGTTTTATTCCACTATTAACGAATTCAGAAAGAGTCTGTGCTCCTTTTAAGACATTAGCTGCTTCGGATTCTAGCATGTCAAAGAATTTCTTTTCCTGCGGAACTAGCCAAGAAAGTCTCCATTCCATAGTAGTCTATACCAATTATAATTAATTTTAAGGTTTAAAAGTGTAATATCAGAGAATTATTAAGACATTTATAAGCAAAAAACAATAGTAAGATAATAATAATTGCTTAAAGGTGTTTGAAAAATGAGATCAATGATGGTTATGATGATCCCCTTTCAAAACAGAAGTTTATGAGGTGTTTGAAAAATGAAAATACTTCTGATACACAGCGATTTCCTCGAGTTTGAGCCAAGGGAAAAGGCGATAAAGCAGGCTGAAGAGAGCAGCGGAAGGCAGAAGATAGAGGAATGCCTGGTTGTTTTTACTGCTGTTGAAAAAAGTGACGAAGGCAATGTCGAGCAGGCAGCTAGTAATCTAGCTGACGAGGTAAAGAAGGTTGCTGAGGAGGTTAAATCTAAAAATATTGTGCTTTATCCTTATGCGCATTTAAGCAAAGAACTTGCTTCACCAGGCATTGCTCTTAATATTCTGAAGAATGCGGAAGCTTTGCTCAAAAAAGAATACAAGGTTACCCGCGCTCCGTTTGGATGGTACAAGGCATTTACAATAAAATGCAAGGGACATCCGCTATCTGAGCTAAGCAGGGAAATAACTGCTGGCAAGCCAGAAGAACTGATCTCTGATTCGCTAAAAGAGGAAGAGAAAGTTAGGTCGAGTTGGTATATTCTAACACCAGATGGAAAATTAGATAATATCGAGATAAAGGACAAGAAGGTTTCAGGATTCAATTTTTCAAAGCATAGGAATCTGGAGAAATTTGCTATTTATGAGATGGCTAAGTCAAGAGAGGTCAAGGAAGAGCCGCCGCATGTAAAGCTGATGAGGAAATTAGAGATAGCTGATTATGAAGAAGGCAGTGATTCAGGCAATCTTCGATTCTATCCAAAAGGCAGAATTATAAAAGCTTTGCTTGAGGCATGGGCTACCCAGAAAGCAGTAAGTTACGGTGCAATGGAGGTAGAAACACCGCTGATGTATGATTTTGAGCATCCTGCTTTGAAGGATTATTTAAACCGCTTTCCAGCAAGACAGTATGTTGTTGAGTCTGTGAAGAAGAAATTCTTTTTGCGGTTTTCTGCATGTTTTGGACAGTTCCTGATGAAAGCTCAGACAAATATATCATACAGGAATCTTCCGCTAAAGATGTACGAACTGGCAAGATCGTTCAGATTGGAAAAGCCAGGAGAACTTACTGGTTTACGAAGGCTCCGGGCATTTACCATGCCTGATATGCATACGCTTTGCAGGGATTTAGAAGAAGCGAGGAAGGAATTTGCAAGCCAGTTCACGCTGGCAATGGGATGCATGAAGGACATCGAAATAGATGATTACGAAACTGCTATAAGATTTACCAAGGATTTCTGGAAGGCAAACAAGGAATTTGTATTATCGCTGGTTGGATTAGTGAACAAGCCTGTGCTCATAGAGATATGGAACCGACGCTTTGCTTATTTCGACCCTAAATTTGAATTCAATATTATCGATGCAATAGACAAGGCATCAGCTTTAGCAACTGTACAGATTGACCATGAAAATGCACAAAGATATGGAATACAATACACGGATGCTGACAACAAGAAAAAGTATCCTGTTATATTGCATTGCTCGCCCTCAGGCGGGATTGAGCGCGTAATGTACGCCTTGCTTGAAAAGGCTTATATGAAAGGCAAGAATGCCACGCTTCCGCTATGGTTATCGCCTACTCAGGTCAGAGTCTGCCCTGTTAATGATTCGTTCATAAAGGATGCAGAAAGCATAGCTGATGAATTAGAAAAGGAATGCATTCGTGCAGATGTAGACGACAGAACAGAGAGCATAAACAAAAAAATCCGTGACGCTGAAATGGAATGGGTGCCGTTTATCGTTGTTTTGGGCGAAAAAGAAAAGCAGAGCGGCAAATTGGCAGTTCGTTTTAGAGATACTGGTAAAGTAGAGGCAATTGAGACAAAGAAGCTGATAAAATACATAAAGGACAAGATCTCAGCTTTCCCGTACAAGCCATTAACGCTGCCAAGGCTTCTTTCTAAAAGGCCGATTTTTGTTGGATAGGTATTGCAGCAGCCATTTCTCGTGCTTCTATGCTTGTTATCCCACGCTTTTCTCCATAATCTTCAAAATCCGGAATTACTGGATATTTTTCTATTTCTTTTGCATGAAGCCATTCTAATATTCTTAGTCTTATTGGCTTTTTCTTTCCAAGATTTTCTTGATATGAGCGTAATTGTTTTACATATGAATTTAAATCATCTAAGAACAAGCCTACTTCATCATCGACAATATCAGCTGCATATGCTTCATAGCTAGTAGTGCCACGACCAAAATTTGCTTTAACGCGACCGCATGTAATTTTT
>CAIKBN010000142.1 GCA_903825675.1 uncultured archaeon | reverse complement strand
TTGTTATAAAAGCAATAATCTACTTTTCTATTTTTGTTTCGCCGCCAAGCCATGGCTCTTCTGGGTACACAGCTATGCCTTTATCTGTAATCTTGTACGGAACTATATTCTTATTGTGGTCCATTCCTCGCATTTTTCTGATTACTATTCCCTGATAGAACATCGGGTCTTTTTTTACGTTATACATGGCAATGACACCATCCACGACAAACTGCTCAAAGCCCCACCAGCTTATATCAAAGGTATTCTCCCTAACTTCGCATGTCAACAGGGCTGTACACTTAAGCCGACTTAATGCCTCTGTCAATGCCAACAAGGCTTTTCTTCTCTCTTCGTCTGTGTTAAACAATAACAGAAGCAGGTTTATGGAATCGATTACAATCCTCTCTGATTTCGTCTCTTTCACAACTTCTTCGATTTCTGCGATAAAATCCTCTAATTTTGCCTTTGTCTTGGTCTGATAATATTTTATTTTTGCCATTGATCCGCCAATCAGGCTAAATGAATTTCCAAGCTTATCCAAGTCCATGCTGATGGATTTCATGTCCTGTTTTAGCTTTTCCTTGTCCTGCTCAAGGGTTATGAAGACGCCTGGCTCATTAAATTGTTTTATACCATTATAAATGAATTGCATTCCTAAGGTGGATTTTCCTGTGCCTGCAGATCCTGAAAGCAGAATGACCCTGCCGGAGAGCAAACCTCCGTTTAGCATAATGTCCAGTCCTTCTATTCCAGTCTTGGTCCTCATCCTTAATCCCTGATAATTATGTATTTCCTGATTACTATTTAATTTAAGTGTAATAAAATTAATTACAACAGATTTATATTTAAAGTTGATTTATAGTATATCTGTAGCGTGGTTGTATGGAGGAGGTAGTAGCATTAACTGGCATAGGTACTGTTGGCTTACTTTCGGTTATTCTTATTTTTCTAAGAAAACTGAATGCTAAACTAAGGAAGTCTGTACTCAGATACGAGAAAATAGAGCATAAGTTTGATTAAGTGCGTTCTTTAAATCTCAGGATTTCCTAATACTTATTGAGGGACGCTCAATAAACATGGTGTTTTGATGAAGGAGATTCTGTCTAACAAGATTATTTTATTTGTCTTTGCGATAATTGCCATAAATTCCTTACTCTTCCTGCTTGTGCCAGACCGTAGTATTTTCATGTTCAACATGGATAAATTTATGACAGAGCCATGGAGATTTTTAACCTTCCAGTTTTTTCATGTAAGCAGCATGCATCTGATAGAGAACATTGCTGCCCTCATTTTCGTTGGGTTTATTGCCATAGAACTGGGTCTGAGTTTTAGAAAATTCCTGCTTGTTTATTTTGTATCCATATTCATAGTCATATTCCCATTGGCAATTCTTTTTTCCCAAAATACCATAGCTGGGAACTCTATGGGTATTTTTGGTGTTATGGGCTTGTTACTTATCAAGGGTAGGAGGCTTATTCCGCAGAAGCTTAGCTTTCCAATATTTCTTTTTATCATATTTTCTCTTACGTTATTTAGCTTCGTTTCCTGCGGCCCGTGCTATGAGGATGTTTTCAAGAGCGATGTTTTTCATTTTTTTGGCTTTGCCTGCGGGGTTTTAATGACCCGCATGCCTGCACCTAAGATAAAGCATACGCTAAGCTTTGCAGAGTGATGCTTTATTCTGTATGGAAACTGCATTGAACGTTAGTGAATGCGCAGGATGCCTGATTATTGACTGAGTTCTCTTATCTCATCTGATATCGAACTTTCTCTTGTGTTCTCTCTTAGATTTTTTCTTTTGTAAAACAGGTATATTGCTATTATAACTATCGGGATTAAAAGCAATAGTTCAGCTCCAAGAGGAACTTGTGGTGTGACTGGTTCACATACGCCTTCTATACATTCTTCTCCATCTGCACATGGGCAGTCTATAAGGCAATTATTGCAATTTTCCCCTGGTTCACAAACGGCGTTACCGCATAATGTTTCTGGTGGTACTGTAGTTGTTGTTATGGATGCCGGGATCGTAATTGTGGTTGTTG
>CAIKBN010000141.1 GCA_903825675.1 uncultured archaeon | reverse complement strand
CCAGGAAAGCAATAAAAGCTGCTGCCAGAAATATTGTCTTGAAACTGAAGCCGAAATGCCAGATTAGAATAAATGCAATTGCAGAACCGATCACTGCTCCAGAGCTGTCCATTGCCCTGTGTATTCCGAAGCCGCGGCCTCTTCCTCCTTTTTCAGTTGATGCAGCGAGTATAACATCCCTTGGCGCTGTCCTTATTCCTTTGCCAACTCTTTCAAATACCCTAAGCGCAAGGATATGCTGCCATACTAATGCAAATGGGAATAACATTTTTGCTAGGGCAGAAATACCATAACCAGCGAATACAAGCGGCTTTCTCTTGCCGACTTTGTCAGACCAGTAACCTGAGAAGACATTAAGAATGCTTGATATGCTATCGCCCAGACCGCCTATAATGCCTACAACAAGGCCTGCACCGCCCAATGCGGTTATGAACATAGGCAGAATCGGGTTTATCATCTCGCTGCTTACGTCTGTAAAAAAGCTGACAAGACCCAGAAGGATAATGTTGTTCATAGAATAAAATTCTTTTGAAAAGTTTTTAAGGGATCGAAAACGCTTTTATGCAGTTTGTAATTCAGACAAGCCTTTTCTTTGGCGGATTTTCTGGATGATCTGGATTTTAATGTCCTCAGGGATTTTTTCAAATTGCACATCAATCAATGAATAAAAGCCCTTGCCGCCTGTCACGCTTTTTAATGTTGATTCAAAGCCGAACATTTCAGCAACCGGCATTTTTGCTTTTACTGCAGCTGAGCCTAATTCTATGGTTGTGTCAATTATCTGGCCGCGCTTGTTCTGGACATGGCTCATTACAGGGCCGACAAATTCTTCTGGCATGTCTATACGTATGATCTGCACAGGCTCGAGAAGGGTTGGCTTTGCCCTGAACATACCTCCTTTTATGGCGTCGCTTATGGCAGGCATAACCTGGGCAGGGCCCCTGTGTATTGCATCCTCATGCAGTTTTGCATCTGTTAATTTAATCTTCATGGCATTGCACGGCTCTGCGGCAAGCGGGCCTTCGTCCATAATTTTTCTGAAGCCGTCTATAACAAGTTCAATAGTCTCGTTAAGGTACTGAATACCTTTAGTCACGTCAAACAATATATTTTTATTATGAATATCCACTATTTTTTTTGCCTCGTCCCTGTTCATGCCACAATCTACGAAGGTCTGTATCTGTTGTTTCAGGGTCTTTCTTATGTTCTCTTCCTGTATCTTGCCGTCAACTATTGCCTGGTAGACTTCCTGTTCCAATGGCTCTGCTGTTATGGTGAACACATTATGCTTGTTTGCTGATTTGCCTTCCACCTCTGGGCTTAATGAAAGTACTGTTTCTCTGTAAATAACTATCGGTAAAGATGTTTTAACATCAATGCCTTTTTCTCTTAACGGCCTTTCTACTTTTGCATCTATGTGCAATTCTCCCAGGCCAGATACAAGATATTCTCCTGTTTCTTCATTTATTTTTACAACTAGTGTTGGGTCTTCCCTGCTCCGCTGTTTCAGAAACATGATAAGTTTTGGTAAATCTTTCGGGTCGCAGTCTATGCTCTTTGTAACAACAGGCTCGAATATATGCTTTATGCTTTCGAACGGATGAATTTCTATGTCCGGATCGCAGACGGTTTCGCCTGAAAATGCTTCCGGAAGGCCGACTATGCCTATAATATTGCCTGCCGGGATCTTATCCATCTGGATTCTTGCAGGGCCTTTATATACCGAAACCTGCTGTATTCTTTTCTTCATATGCTGGTTGACGAGCGTGACTTCCTGACCCTTTTGAATAGTGCCTGAAAAGATTCTGGCTGTTGCAACCAAGCCGGCATGAGCGTCTAAGGTTACCTTTGTAACTATAAGGGCTAACGGGCCTTTTGGATTCATTTCAAGCATGCTTTTGCCGATATCAGCGTCAAGATCGCCGTGCCATATTTTTGGTATTCTGTATTTCTGTGCATGAACTGGGTTTGGCAGATGCCTTATAACCATATCCAGAAGTATTCTGTGCAGAGGAGCTTTGTCTGCAAGCTCTTTATCCCTTTCGGTTGAGCAGTAATCTATAATGTCTTTGAATGATATGTTGTTCTTTTTCATAAATGAGTATGAAATTGCCCATTTCTTGTAGGCAGAACCAAAGGCAACAGAGCCATCCTCTACTTTTACAATCCATTTTTCTGCATATTCCTTTTCAACGTATTTCTGGATAAGCCTGTTAACCTCTTTTATGATCTTGGCGAATCTTTCCTGCATCTGCTCAGGAGTTAACTGAAGTTCACGTATCAGCCTGTCTACCTTGTTTATATATAAAACTGGCTTGACACGCTCCTGCAAAGATTGTCTTATGACTGTTTCTGTCTGTGGCATCACGCCTTCTACTGCGCATACAACTACTATAGCACCGTCAACTGCACGCATAGCACGGGTAACATCACCACCAAAATCCACGTGGCCGGGTGTATCTATAAGATTAATGAGAAATTCCTGACCTTCGTATTCATGCACCATTGATACATTAGCTGAGTATATGGTTATACCGCGTTCCTGTTCCTGCTTGTCAAAATCAGTAAACAACTGCTGGCCAGCAAGGTCTTCAGATATTATGCCTGCGCCTGCAACCAGACTGTCAGTCATCGTTGTTTTTCCATGGTCAATATGGGCAGCTATGCCTATATTCCTGATTTTTTCAGGGATGTACATCAGTTTCTGAATTGCTTCACTAGTTGTCTTTCCCATACCGATTCCTATTCTAATTGTATCTTAATTACCTTAAAGATTAGCTTAAACTAATGTTGCGAAGCTTAAAAAAGATTTTGATTATAGCCTTTGACACTATGTGGAGCAGTTTACCTAACCAAGGGCTTATAGAAGAGGTAATTTTAAGCAGGGTTGCTGAAGACCCTGGCAAAGAGGTATGCGGATTTCTTCTTACTGACGGGACTGATGTAAAAGAGATATATGCAGGTGTTGGTGATGAGGACAGTGCTACAATGCCTTTGCGCATACCATTAAACAAGGCATCTGCATTATCTTGCAAAACAGAGCTTACAAAAAAAGGTGTAGCTGTGCGCATGATGCTGCCTTGCAAAAAAGGCATGCCATTTTTTGTATGTTATCACTCGCATCCAAACGGCGACATCGTGCCCTCGAATGAGGATATAAAAAAATACCTGTTTTCCAGTTATCTATTTGGATTAGTGCTAATAAATTATGGTCGAGGTCTAAGAAAGCTCAGATGCTATGAGGTTATCTGCTCGCCTGACGGCAGATTCAACTGGTGGAAGATGAAGAAGATAAGGTGTAGTTAAATGGAAAAACAAAAAGTGGTTTTTGTTCTGGGATATGAACAAAACGGTAAAATAATATTTTATAAAATTCACAATACTCAGGAAGCTGAGACTTTTACAAAATATAGCAAGGCATTGATCGTTTCAAGGATTCAGAACACATTCTGCCCCCTGGAAAATAGTGCTGAATGGTGTGTTTACAGAAAGCTCGAAAACTGCAAATTCGAGAAAGTTGATTTATGACAGTTTTTTATAACCCCTTGGCAATACTAATGTTCCCAGCGGCTCGCCTTTCAACAAAGGAATGATTATATCTCTATAATTTTTACTGTATTTGCCTTTAACAATGACAGAAACTATTCCATTATTACCAAGCTTTCCAGTTGCATATATCTTTTGTTTCATACCTTCATCTGCCAAATTCATTATATGATCAGAGATTGGGCAGTAAATTACAGGAATAATCTTTGCATCTTCGTGTTTGCTCGGGTTCTTGTCGCAGAACGGATATTCAGAGAGGAATATAACAAGATCATTGCCGTATGATAAATCAAATTTCTTATTAAATTTCTTATATGTGATTGCAAAATCAGCTGTAAGCTGGTCGTTTTCGCTATAGCCGCCAAGTTCTGCTGTTGATGTGGCGTCATTATTGTTGTATATCAATAACGCTCCTATACCCTTCGCAGTTTTATGAACATTAATAATATTTTCGGCATGTTCTTCGCTGTTAAAATCTTCTGATGTAAGCAGCACTGATCCTATTTTTTGGTTACAATCCCCGAATGATTTTCTATACTGATTTATTACTGTATTCCAGCCTATTGATGTAAAGAATTGTTTATGCCGAAGCATTTCCTGTTCAGTCATACCATTATAAGAATTTTTGTCACAGCTGTACTCCATCATGCCTGCGAGTTCTGCACCGCCTGAAATAAGAATACGATTTCTGATACCTATTGTGCGGAGGTCACAAATTTCTCTTGCAAGGCGGTCAGAAAAATATTTATCTAAGCGCAACGGATATTTTAGCTTGTCGTTTTCATCATTCTCAAATAGAAGGCGGCTGCTAGCTTTAATAAAAACTCTTTTTATATCACTAAAAATTCTTTCTCTATCAACTTCTTCTGTGATCATTCCAGAAGCTATAACAGAAAAAGTTATAAAGCTATAGAATTATCTTGAACCTGAGGCCTCGCCTTCTATGCGTTCCTTTTCCTTAATTGCAGCGCTTTCGTTAGAGCCTTTATACGCTGCTAACAATTCCTCAGCAAGAGTCTGCTTTATGTTCTTCTTGCTTGAAAAGGATCTTCTATATGCACCGTTGGCAAAATTCCTTAGGGTCTTGTCTACTCTTCTTTGCGGCGCTGTTATGACAGCATCCCTTGCAATTATGCTACCCATCTGGTAGGATGTTATTTCTTCCCTAGCTGCTGCATTTTCAAGCGCTCTTATAAACATCTCTACCGGGTTCTTGTTTTCCTTTTTTTCCATGATTTCAAAGGCCTTTTCAATTATGCCTAGTGTCTGGGAAAAACCGCCTGATAACTTGCCTGATGTCAGCCTATGCCTTTTTCCAACATGGCCT
>CAIKBN010000140.1 GCA_903825675.1 uncultured archaeon | reverse complement strand
ATGTTATAATAAAAAAGGAGGGGGTGACTATATGCCTATATATATTATGTTTAGTACTCTGACTAACGAAGGTAGAGCAACAATAAAAAAGAATCCAGAACGTATAAAAGAAGTTGACAAAGAAATTGAAAAGATGGGAGCAAAAGTGCTTGCACAGTATGCAGTTTTGGGATTATATGATTTTATAAATATAGTTGAAGCGCCCAGTAATGAAGCAATAGCAAAAGTATCTATTGAACTTGGCGCAAGAGGAACTGTTCAATTTGTAACCCTGGCTGCCATCCCTGTTTTTGAATTTATAGAAAAGATGGAATAAGAGGATTCAGCTTTCAGCAGTCAGCCTTTAGCATTTAGCAGCTGTTAATAGCTGAAAGCTTATTCTGTTACCTTAATCAAGGCATGAATTTCCTGAATATATCCCTTGCTATTACTATCCTCTGTATTTGATTTGTCCCTTCGTATATCTGTGTGGCCTTTGCATCTCTCATCATCCTCTCAACAGGGTATTCTTTTGTATACCCATATCCACCCAAAATCTGCACAGCATCGGTTGTAACCTTCATAGCAACATCTGCCGAGTAAACCTTTGCCATAGCTGACAATTTATCAACCCCGATGGCACTCATCTTGTCCCTCTCATATACCTTCATGTCAAGCAAATGGGAGGCATCATACACGAGTGCACGGGCAGCTTCAACCTGCATAGCCATATCTGCAACCATAAACTGAATTCCCTCAAAGTCTGCTAATTTCTGGCCAAATTGAACCCTTTTCCAGGCATACTCTGTAGAGAAATCCAGGGCACCCTGAGCTAAACCCACAGCCTGAGCGCCAACAGCAGGCCTTGACAGGTTTAATGTTGTCATTGCAATATCCCATCCATTGCCCTCTTTCCCAAGTAAATTATCTTTTGTAAGCCTCACATTATCAAATGTCAGCTCTGTTATGTCAGAGCCTATCATTCCCATTTTATCTTCACTCCTACCTATTATTACCCCGGGATAATCCCTTTCAACATAAAATGCTGATATGCCGTTTGTCCTCAGTTTTGGATTTGTATTAACAAATACCGTATATATCTGAGCATTCGCACCATTAGTTATCATTGATTTCTTCCCATTCAGGTAATAGTAATCGCCATCTTTCACCGCATTGGTCGTCATATGGGATGCATCAGAACCTGCATTGGGCTCAGTTAAAGCAAATGCAACGAGATACGGTTTATCTGGTTCGGCAATTTTACTGTAGATATATTCCTTCTGTTCCTCGTTCGCTGCAACCATTATGGGCATTAATCCAACATTATGGGCAAGCGGTATAAGAGATGCTGCACCTGATACTTTTGCGAGCTCCTCAATAACAAGACAAAGGGACGTGATATCTCCATCAAGTCCACCAAATCGTTCAGGTAGCATAAGATATAAAAAGCCCTGTTTCTTATAAATATCCACAAGGTCCCATGGAAAGGCACCTGTTGCATCTATCTCTTTAGCCCTTGGGGCTACCTTTTCTTTAGCCACTTTCTCTGCAATCATCCGGATCATGCCATGCTTTTCAGAAAGATTTAACATCCATCCAACCTCCTTTTTGTTGACAAAACTGCGTTACTTCTAACATAATTTCTCTATAAATTAAACAAAAAAGGAGATATTATGTCGAAGGTATTCTTTACAGAT
>CAIKBN010000139.1 GCA_903825675.1 uncultured archaeon | reverse complement strand
TGGCATTTCTGGCTTAAGAAGTTTTTTACTCTGCAGACGGGATAGGGTTAAAAGGATTTTGAAACAATAGATTAGAGTATTTTAGCAGATGATAAGAATGGCAGAAAAACGCAAAAAGATAGTTCCTGATACCAGCATATTAATATCAGGTATTTTAAGTGACATGATAAAGAAAGGCGAATTAAAAGAAACAGAGATCATAATCCCTGAATTTGTTGTAGAAGAATTAAGGGCCCAGGCTTCCCGCGGCAGAGAAATAGGCTTCAAGGGATTAGAAGAGATCAAGAAAATAAGGGAGTTTGAGAAAGAGCATAAGCTAGTAATTACAAGAACTGGAAGAAAGCAGACGTATGAAGAGATACAGCTGGCCAAGTATGGCAGAATAGATGCGCTTATTCTGGACGTAGCTAAGAATGATGACGCAACATTATATACATCTGACTTTGTGCAGTCAACTGCTGCAGAGGCAGACGGCGTTAAGGTTAAGTATTACAAGCCTTATGAAAAGAAGACCAAGCTAAAGATAGAAGGCTTTATGACAGAAGATACCATGAGCCTGCACTTAAAAGAAGGCACACTACCGCGTATAAAAAAAGGCAAGCCAGGCGATTTCAAGCTTGTAAGGGCTGGCGACAAGATCAGTGCAGAGCAGCTTGAAGAGATGATAAAAGAGATAATGGATGCTGTAAGATATGAAGATGACAGCTTTATTGAGATAGGCGGGCACAAGGCTTCTGTTGTCCAGCTAGGCAATATGCGCATAGCAATAGCAAGGCCGCCTTTTTCTGATGGCATTGAAATAACAGTAGTAAGGCCTATAGTCAAATTAACCCTGGATGATTACAAACTTTCAGAAAAACTTAAGCAGAGATTGTTTAGCAGGGCTGAAGGAATTCTCATAGCAGGCCCTCCTGGTTCAGGCAAGTCAACTTTTGCAGCAAGCCTTGCTGAATTTTATGAGAAGGAAAAAAAGGCTATTGTCAAGACCATGGAATCACCGAGGGATTTGCAGGTTGGTCCAGAAATCACGCAATACACAAAGCTTGGCAAGTCATTTGAAGATACAGCAGATATGCTATTGCTTGTAAGGCCGGATTATACTATATTTGATGAGGTAAGAAAAACACATGACTTTGAGATATTTGCTGACATGCGATTAGCTGGCATTGGCATGGTTGGTGTTGTGCATGCCACAAACCCTGTGGATGCTGTGCAGCGTTTCATGGGAAGGATAGAGCTTGGCATGATACCGCATGTCATTGATACTATAATATATATTAAGGCTGGTAAGATTGAGGCAGTTTACTGCTTATCACTTATTGTAAGAACGCCGACAGGTATGACTGAGGCAGATTTAGCAAGGCCGGTTGTTGAAGTTCGCGATTTTGAAACGAATGAATTAAAATATGAAATCTATACCTATGGCGAAGAGAACTTCATAATTCCTGTAAAAGCTGCAAAGGAATCAGCGGTTAATCGGCTTGCAAGGCAGCAGATGCTGTCTGTGATAAGGAAGTTTGATGATTCTGCAGATGTTGAGATAATGAATGACAACAAGGCAGTAATAAGGGTTGAGAATGACGTTATACCAAGGATTATTGGAACAAAGGGCAAGACCATAAAACAATTGGAGGAACGCTTAGGCATAAGCATCGAGGTTATGCCCAAGGTATCAACGCTTGGCAATGAGATAAATTTCGAGAAGGAAGAAACAGGGGCTTACCTTGTTTTTGTATTTTTAAAACACTTTTCAGGAAAGATTGCTAACTTATATGCTGATGGGGATTATATCATGTCAGCAACCATAGGCAAGAGCGGACAGATCCGCGTAGCAAAAGACAGCGATGTTGGCAAAGACGTTCTCAAGGCGCTTGTAAGAAACGCGCTCAAGGTTTTTATATAATTAAATAATAGGTAATGAATATGGGGTTATTTGAGGCATGGGCTACATTTATAATTTTAATTGTCGTTATTATTGGGATTACATGGTATTGTCGCTTGCCCGATAGTATACTATATTTTATTGCTAATCGTGGAAAACAATTAAAAGCAAAGCATCCAAAAAAGCAGTTTATTGGTTTGTTTGCAGCCTTTATAGGTGTATTGCTTATTATTGATGGTATCAATATCCAAGATTATATTTTACTTATTCCAGGATTGTTTAGCCTTGCCATAGGCGTTATTATTATGAAATGGGCAAGAACTGGTTTTTGAATTAACTTTTAAACCTATTTCTGTTATATTACTTCAGTGCTCCTGTAGCTCAGTTTGGATAGAGCACTTGCCTCCTACCTGATAAGGAGGTGAACAGAGCAGCAACTCCGGTTGCTGTAATGATGACTTTCGTCAGGCGAGAGAGCAAGGGGTCGCGCGTTCGAAATGCCCTTTTCTTTCAAAAAGAAAAGCGCATCCGTAAAAGAAACTTTAAGAAAAAGGCAAGAAATTCGCGCCAGGGGCGCTTTTTCTTCTTTATTTATAGTGAAAAAGGCAGTATAAGTTGCAAAAAATCTTTAAATTTAGGTTGAATTATATTTATAACTATGACTCGAAACATGCTGGTTGCAATTCTTTTAGTTATGGCCTTTTTTGTAAGCCCTGTTTTCGCAGGAGGCAATCTTACTGTTACTGGCCATAATTTAGCATCTAATTACACCAATACAAAAACAGTAACCAATATGTTGAATCTATCATTAGATGTAACACCTGGCGCAGGTGATGGCACAGTAAACATAACTGTTATAAATGTTACAATAGGTGGAAATGCCACAATTGGAAATATATCATCTGTTAACATAACAAGCTCTACAGGTTCTTTTATTGCTTCTAATACAACCAATTCTACTGCCAATGCATTTACAATATACATACCAAACGGGATTTTTGTTAATGCATCTACTAACAGCTCTATTATTATTGCAATAAATCTGTCTTCATATGCGCTCGCTAGGTCTAATATTTCAGTCAATGTGACAACTAATGCATCTATAGTCACTGCTACAACAGGCGATAACATAACTATAACAAATACTACTTCTACTGAATCAAAGATACAGGATGTCCATGCAACTGCAAGCATATCGCCAAGATATGTTGACACCAATGTCACAAACCAGAGCCTGACTTATACAATAAATACTACAGGTAATGATAAATTCAATAGTACAAGCATAACTATACCAGCTGGCTACACTGTCGTGAATGTTACATATGTAGGAGACAGCAACGGTTCCTTGACAGCATTAGCTAATATTGGCTTTAGCGCTTATTTGATTAATGTCAATTATACGTCCGGCTATAACGGGACTTTAACTATTAATTTCACCGTAAATACGAATACCAGTACTGTAAACTCGACTGCATTTATATCGACAATTAGTGGAAGCAATCTAACCAGTGTAGCCACTGACGTCTCTGGGACATATACAAGTGTTACAACACAGCAGCTGCCAAATGTGACCAATATAGCTATAATAAAATCAGCTGCTTATGCTAATGGAACTGATTACTGGGAGTTCAATTTTACGATAAATATAACTGCTAGTGTTAACGGTAGCCTGCAGTTCAAGATGAGCAACTGGACAAATCCTCAAACTGGCCAGAACATAAGCCTGACTGCTTGTTCGACGAATTGCGCTACACTAAGAGACAGCAACAATCCATCTAATGTTATTAATGTGACTCAGAATTACGATACAGCTACTGGAGTTTCTTTCACAGGAGGAGGTATAAAGAACGTTATATTAAAAATGATAATACCTCAGAGCACAAATATATATTCTAGTTGGTTGGCTACCTATAGCATGTTATTCAGGTCTGCTCCGTAAGGGGTTTTACAATGAATTTTAGACTAGGATTTTTTATTCTGATAACATTTTCACTATTTTCAATAATTTCTTTGGCAGATTATTCAGGCACTATAACATATAACCCAGATTTAACCGGAAATACGTATTACCCTTTCTGCAATGATAATAGCACCTGTGCTCCCGGTGACAGGTGCGCAAAGGACTGGGACGTTTACAGTAACGGTACCTCTTATGCAGGATGGTGCGCAACTAGTGGCACGAGCTGTGCAAATCACAGTATCAATGCTATTTTAACACCTGAGTGGCATGATGATGGTTATATGTTCTGCAATGGCACATGGGCATACAATTGTACAAGCGGGACATGGTTAAAGGTAAATTGTAATTTGACTGGTAAAACATGTGTTGATGGCATCGGGTGCTTCGCTGAAACGGAAACAACTATCCCCGGCAGTACTAGTGAAAGCTCCACAACAACGCTTGCTGCGAGATCATCTCTGATAATAACGTCTTCTATTTCTGATTTTTCTATTACACAGGGCGAATCAGTAATAAAGACAATAACAGTAAAAAATAACGGTGTTGTTAAGCTGTATACTGTTAAAATAACATTACCTGGTATTCCGGAGTGGTATGGCATAACAAAGGCAGAATTCACCAGCATTGCAGTTAATGAATCTGTTACATATATCATAAATTTCTCGATTCCTGTCAATGCTACTGTAAAAGCTTATGACATTACTGCAATTATAACTGCATCTGATTCAACAGCTGCGACTAAATTATTTAATATGAAGGTTATGCCGAGCAATGAAACTGTTGAAAAGGAGATAAAACCTCTTTATGCAGAATATCTTTCCATGCTTAGCGGATTAGAATATAATATAACGCTACTGGAGCAGAAGGGAATCAACACAACTGAAATAAGAGAATTATTCAATAGCGCAATGAATAAGCTGAATCAAACTAACATCAGTCTTCAGAGCAGTGATTACTTTACTGCAAGCCAACTTCTTCAGGAAACAAGCAATCTGATAGACGATATCAGGCTAAAGATAGATGAGGCTGGTATAGAGACATTGGTTGGCGATAACACATTTATAATAATAACCATAGTCATAATTTTGATAGTTGTAGGAGGGATTCTTGCGTATTTATTCTGGCCTGAAAAATACAGGCCAAGCTTCATGCCTGAACGCAAGACAGAAATCAAGCCATATGAACACGGTATAAAACCCAAGAATATGTCGGAAAGATTATCTGATGTTAAGAAAAATATCCTAAAGCCAAAGAAAGATGAAAAAAAGGAAAAAAAAGAGAAGTTAAGATATGAATTTAAAAGATAATATAAAAAAGAAGGAAATAATAACAATAACCGGATCTGTGATCTGTTTCTTTTTGTTTGTTCTTTCTACAAAATATACAGGCATCAATCTGGATTATATTGTTAATTTCCAGAACTATCTTATTAAATTTATGATGATAGGGGCTTCTAAGATGACAATGGAAACTGCCTTATTAGTGGCTGTTTCATCATTTATGCGCATATTATTTGCTCTTGTACTACTGGTTGCTGGGTTTGCAGTACTAAGTTCATACGGCTTTCTTGAAAATAACAGGATTGTAGGTTTAATAGTATCCTTGATATCAGCGCTATTTATGCTTGTAATTTTTGGTTTTTCCATCACATCTATTTTTATGTCACTAGGGCTTATAATTTCTTGTATGCTCATAGTTCCTTTGACCAATACCTATGGCAAGGAACTGAAACGGTGGATCTTGTTCAGGAGCGGATCGCATTCGATAAGCACTGCCTTAATTATATTCAATATAATGATTAGCTTGGGAATTTTTTTGGCTATTTCTATTAATACAAGCTATTACCAGAGCTCAATGAAAGCAGATTTTTCAGCTGCAATGGAAGAGATAACAATGTCCGAGCTCTCTAATGCTGGAGATATACCTGAGTCATATAGAGAGACTTTAAATGAACAGGTAAAACAAAAAACATCTGATTTCATTTCTAATTCACCTATGATGCAGTCTTTAATCAAATTTTTGCCTGTTACAGTAGCGTTTAGTGCTTGGGCATTTCTTGAACTGCTAAGAATGCTTATACTTCCGAATATAGGCGGAATAATAAACTATGTTTTGATAAGGATCAAAAGAAGCAGAATATGATTATAGTTTATTTATCAGCTCTACTTAATGCACATCTTGCAGTCATCCAGTTTGTATATGCTTTTGTGCATAGGGCAGATAAGCGAACTGCCTGTTATGACCTTGCATATATTGCAGAATTCGGCAATTAGCTGTGTGGCTGAGATTTTTTCAGCATGAATTTTCTGGCATAATTTTTTCACTTCATCACCGACAATCTTATTTTCCAGTATTGCTTTTTCATTG
>CAIKBN010000138.1 GCA_903825675.1 uncultured archaeon | reverse complement strand
CATTCAAATTCAAATCAAGTCCCGCAAAAAACAGGGGAATCTCGTTTCAGCTTGAAATAACGGACGGAATTTGGGTGAGTCAAAGCGAGCCTTCTAATCGCTGTTAAGTGAGTTTTGACATAAAATAAATGAAGTCTATAATGGAGATGTCAAGACCGAGGAACGAAGCGACGAAACGTTGTGGTGGGCACGAAAAATTATTCATAACCTCCATCAACAATTAGAGTAATTCCTGTTATATAACTAGCATCATCTGAAGCTAGGAAAAGAACTGCTTTTGCAATCTCTTCAGGTTGAGCAAACCTTTTCAAATATATATTTTTAGTTTCTTCTTCAACAAAGTCTTTTGGAAGGTCTTTATTCATAGCCGTATCCACCCAACCAGGGGCAACAGAATTAACAAGAATATTGGGAGCCAATTCTTTAGCCAAAGCTCTAGTCAAGATAATAACACCAGCTTTTGAGGCAGCATAATCCATAGAATCCGGACTAAAACTATTTACCCCACTTGTAGAAGAAATATTTACAATTCTTCCGCCTTTTGGCATATGGGGAGCAACGTATTTACAACATAGAAAAACACCAATAAGATTCACGTCCAAAGTTCTCTTCCATTGCTCTACAGTCCTTTCTTTGAAAGGTACATCAAAGACTACACCGGCATTATTCACAAGTATATCTATTTTCCCAAATTTCTTTGTAGTTTGCTCGATCATTTTTTTAACTTGATTTTCATCAGATACATCACATTTGATACATATAGCATCTGAACCAAGTTTTTTTATCTCGTCAATAACTTTGTTTGCTTCTTTTTCAGATTTGGAGTAATTGACAACAATATTTGCACCCTCTTCAGCGAATAACAAGGCAGTTGCTCTTCCAATCCCTTTGCTTGAACCAGTTATAAGTGCAACTTTATTTTTTAACTTCATAGTCAATAATTATTTTTGTATATTTATAACACTTTCTAAATCAAGCTGGAAGGAGGCGAGCCCCAGAATTTCGTCTAACTAGTCGCTTCATCTACTTTTGTTCGCTTTTAGGGGTATCTAAATCCAATTTGAATGCCCCCAAAAAACAGGGGAATATCGATTCAGTTTGATATAACGGACGGAGCATTATTTTCTATAAATATTCTTCTATCTATTGATAATGAATGAACCTTACAGTAGGCATTTTTGGGGATATTGAATTGGCAAAAAAACTAGGTAAAAAAGGCACAGAGAATGACCTGGCTATTTTTAACCATGCAAGCTCTGAAGGCGTTCTAACCTTTGTCTCGCCCAATTCTGAAAAGATACAGCCGTTGCTGCAGGCAATAGCCATGGCAGATGTGCCTGTCATAGTTGCAAAAGAATTGACAAAAGAAATCGGCGAGATAATAATAGCAATAGATGAATTTGATTTCAAGCAAGGCTTCATTATTGGTGACAAGAATTTGTTGCAGCCCATAATAAAAGATACATCAATAGAAAAATTTGAATTCGTGACCGAGGAACAATTGAGGCAAGAGCTTCTTAAGGCAAATATCCATCGGAACAGCGATTTGTTAATACCTATTGACAATTATTTCAATGTAAAAGGTGTCGGAACAGTTATACTTGGCATAGCAAAAAGCGGAACTTTAAAGAAATATGACAAAGTAATTGTTGAGCCTTTGGGCAGGGAAGTTACTGTAAAAGGCATCCAGTCGCAAGACAAGGATTTTGAAGAAGTCCGTCCAGGCATGCGCGTCGGGCTCAACCTGAAAGGCGTTGAAGCTGAAGAATTAAAGCGAGGATATGTTATCTGCAGAGAAATGAAAAAAACAGACAGTATAAAAATAAGGTTCAGGAAGAACATTTTTTTCAAAAACGAATTAAAACAAGGCATGCTTGTTTTTGTTGCCGTAGGTTTGCAGGTAATTACATCAACAATAGAATCAGTTGGCGATGATATTGCTTTAAGATTAGTCCAGCCTGTTGCGTACAAAGAACATCAAAAATGCATAATAGCCTCGCAAAATGAAACCCTGCCAAGAATTATCGGAAGCGGGACAATTATTTAACCGTGTTAAATAAATAACAGGGCACTAAATTTTATAAGAATTTAAGTTTAGTTTTTAAAATAAAATCATGAGAATCGCTATACTGCCTATTCTTGCAATAATGTTTATCATTTCCCCAGTTTTCGCCACTAATGCTCCTGAATGGACAGGCAATTACGTTAATGATTATGCAGGCATTCTTGGCAATGCCGCAGTCCTAGAAAGCATGCTTAGGGAGATCGAAAGCAATTCAACTGTCGAGTTCGCAGTTGTAACTCTCTCAAAGCTGCCCGAAGACGAGACTAAAGAAACCTATGCCTACAAGATCTTCAATACCTGGGGCATTGGGAAAAAAACCGAGAACAACGGCCTGCTTTTGCTCATGATAGCTAACGGTACTTCTGGTAGCCGGTTGCGTTTAGAAGTCGGTTACGGACTCGAAGGCACAATAACAGATGCAACAGCAGGAAGAATACTCGACGATGCCCTGCCTTATTATGAAGTGCATGACTACTCGCAAGCAGCTTATATTATTGTCTCTGATGTCAAAAGTCTTCTTGAAGGAAAGTATATTGCTTATGTTAGCGGAGAAGGCACTGATATAGCTGCTTTATTAATATTATTTCTTGTTTTATCCCCATTTATTTTAATTGTAACCATTCCTATAATAATCTTTTTATTTGCATGGAAACCAGAATGCCCCAAATGCGGTTCAAAGAATTTTACTTCAGAAAGAGAATATTTAATATGCAAAACCTGCCAGCATAAGCTCAAGAAAAAAAAGAAAAGAATAATTTTTCTAGGTGCTATCGCTGGTTTCGGCGGTCGCGGCGGCTTTGGTGGCGGTGGCTTTGGTGGAGGCGGCGGTTTCGGCGGCGGTGGTGGAGGCGGCGGCGGAGCAGGCCGTTGATCGATCTTAATTAATATTTAAAGAACATTGAAAACAATGTTCTTGAAAAGAAATCCAAAAAGAAAGCAAAATGATTTCGTATTTAAAGTTGAAACCTCAAATTAAATCTGATAATTATGGCAAAATCCGGTATTCCGAAAAAATGGATATACCTAGGCATTATTGTTATAGTAATATTAATTCTGCTATCATGGTTTGTAGGAACCTATAATTCCTTGATATCTGCTGACCAGAACGTGAAAAAGACATGGGCAGATGTGGAAACGCAGTATCAGAGACGAATAGACCTTATACCTAATCTTGTTAATTCAGTTAAAGGTTATATGACCTTCGAGCAAAATCTTCTGACTAAAATAACTGATCTTAGAACCCAGTGGATGGTAACCACAGCAACAGAAGAGCGTGTTAAGGTGGCTAACGAGTTGGAATCAGTCCTGAAAACCATAATTGCTGTTAGTGAGAACTATCCTGACCTTAAAGCAGATAAGACTGTTACTGCGCTAATGGACGAGCTTGCTGGCACTGAAAACAGAGTAGCTGTCGCAAGGATCAATTACAACGATGCTGTCAGGAGTTACAACAACCTGGTCAAATTCATACCTTCGAACATAGTAGCAGGTTGGATGGGAATGACAGAGAAGACAATGTTCCAGGCAACACTAGGAGCAGAGGAAGCACCCAAGGTTAATCTAACAGCATAGTTAGCTATTTAGCTCGAATTCTTTCAAAAGCATATAAAAACAAAGACCGATAAATAGCTTCATGGATAAGCATGGATCTGGATAAAATTGAAAGCAGATGAAAGAACATGATATATCTATAGTTGTAATGCCTAAAACCAATTATTCCGAAAACATAATGAAGCTTGTAAAGGCTGTTTCTAATATTCACAATAATAACGGAAGAATATGGGTAGAAAGTCCTGGCCTGAGCAAAGGCTCTACCTTTTCTTTTGGCCTTTCTATTAAGCAACCACTAATTAAAAGCAACATCTAGAAAAAGTCAAGAAAATTATCCAAAACCTATACTTTGAGCCAAAGTAAGAAATTATCATGCAGCTTAACCATATATGCCGCTCATATAAATTTATTAAGATAAAATACATAGTTAAATAATAAACAAGGCGAAATGATTCATATGCTTCCACCAGAATCCATAAGCATAGGCGAAAGCATAGAAGCCATTGTTGTTAAGGCAGTTTCTATGCTGAGTAATGCACAATCAGAACTCATAAACATAGGTGAAGATATAAAAGCCAGTCCAGCCAAAGCAGTTTATAATTTAAGCAGCGCATCCTCAGATTCTATAGCCAGTCCAGCCAAAGCAGTTTATAATTTAAGCAGCGCATCCTCAGATTCTATAGCCATAGGCGAAAAAATAAATGCCAAGGTTGTCACAGCAGCGCATGATATTATAACCCCAGCAGCACAAGAGTCTAATATCCTTCCTTTTCTGATACTAGCCTTTATTTTAATAGCATGTTTGATATTATTTTACTTTAAAAGAAAAAAACAGCAAAAATATCATTATAGGTCACCATACTAAATTATTTAAGTCAAGAATACTATCTATTCTTATATAGAAAGGTTCTTGGGGGGTATTGGGATGAACGAATTGGTAAAAAACGGGATAATAAACCTTCTAAGCATTTCTATAGCCAGCTTAATATTATTATTTCTTGCTGAATATGACATTACTTTGATATTTAACCAATATTTGCTAGGTTTTATTATTGTCTGTACAATAGCAGCAATATTCATAAACAGATACTTAGCTGGTATATGGGGTAATGCCCTTTCAGTCTTTATAGCTATATTAGCAGTAGGTTTTGTCTGGTCTTTGATATTTAATAAACCTATAGCTAACAGCCCATTGTTTGTAGTCATGGCAGTACCAGCTGCTATATCAAATATAGTAATATGGAAGTTCTGGAAGGCAGAACCAAGCCCTGCAAAAAAACACAGCAGGCATTTAAATTTAAAAAATGTCATCAAAATATAGATATAAAAGAACCAAATAACATAATTTAAAAAGGCGATTTAGTGAACGGAGAAACCCTAGGCATAGGCGAAAGCATAAAAGTCACAGTTGTCAAGGCCAATGCAGATATGTCTATAGCACCTATTATATTAGTTATGTCTTGTCTTTTCTTCATATTTCTATGCTATAAGGCATGGAATGAACGAAACAACGCACCAAAGGCAGTAGCAACTGCTATGCGTTTTTTCGATAAGGAGGAATAGAATATCATGAATAAAAAAACACTATTGGGTTCGGTGGCTATATTAGCAGCTTTTATAGCAGGAACAATGTTTTCCTCACCGATAGCCATCACTAATATGGGAAATATAGTAGGAGACACAAGCAAACTTACAGGGTTTATCTGCGCCTGTAAAAACAGTCCAACAGGAGAATGTTATGAAGGAATGCCAGGAGCAAATTGCAACCACAATCTCATAACCAATGCAGGAAAGAACGCAACAAGACAGTATCTAGGAATAGCAGCTGGCGGTATTTTCAGTGTACTAGCAGTAGGCAATGGCTCAGGTGCTTGGAATGCTGGAGATAAGAACCTGACAAATGGTGGAGAAATAATAATAGCAGCTTCAACCATGAACAGGTCACAAGCAACTTACTATGCAGGTTTCAACAACGGTAACTGGTCTTTCGTCAAGACATGGACATCAAATGGAAACTACTATAGCGTCAACGCAACTGGATTATACAATGGAACAGCAATGGATTCAGTAATGCTATGCGAAGGTACATTCACAGCCGTAAACTTAGAGCTCAACGACCAGTTGACAATAAACTACACCCTGGGTATAGGCTAAATTT
>CAIKBN010000137.1 GCA_903825675.1 uncultured archaeon | reverse complement strand
TAGGGTTGGGAAATTTACCATGGCACTTAGCTTGCACTTCAAATGTCAAACTGAGCATAATGATCCAAAATGTTATAAAAAAATTATTTTTCATGGGTTAACAAAATTTCCTCAATTTGTAACATTTGCTCTTTTTGGCTAACTCTTGCCGGAATTTGCTTGATGCCAAATTTTTTAACCAATATGCCGTTTTGATCAAAATAAAATGTTCTTTCATGTTGTTCGCTTAATTTAAAAGTTTATAGTTTAGAATTTTTAAGCTCATTTTATGCTTCTTTGCTTGCTTTCTAGTATCATTTTGGGCTCCATATTCTTTATTTTTGCTTTAAGTTCCCTTGCCTTTGCTGCATGTTCATCGCAAAGATATAGGGTTGCAAGGTCATTATTCCTTTTTATTGTGTATTCGTAAATTAAGATCTCTTTTTCAGGCTTTTTATTGCAGTTCGGATAGTTGCATTTATTTTTCAGTCTCCTTATATCAAACATGCCTAAAATAATTTCTGGTATTGTGGTCATAGATGTCACGCTTATGCAAGCATGGTAAAAAGAAACTATGAGGAATAACTTATTTAAATCAGCGCCCTCGGCAGGACTCGAACCTGCGACAACCTGATTAACAGTCAGGTGCTCTACCTGCTGAGCTACAAGGGCATAACTAAAATAACATGTTGAAAAGGATTAAAAAGCTTAATCCAAAAAGTCCTTTTTCCTGAGTTTGTCAGGCAGGTATTCCTCAGACATGAACTTTAGGCCGCGGTGGGATAAAGCCTCTATCTCGGCCTTAATACCTTTTTCTATCATTAAATTGAGCTCTTTTTGCCATCTTGGATTTTTTTTGAACCAATCGTACTGCAGGAGCTCTTTGGCTCGTTTTATGTCCACGTCCTTGGCTTTTATTGTGGCTTTTTTTAAGTCATACTCATATATGTCGCTGATCGTAAGACCAATAAATTTTGCCTGGGGCGTTGCTATTCTGTCAGATACATGAGCCAGGCTTATTGAACCTGACTTTATTACTGAATATATATAAACTCCGTATGCGTCAGCATCTGCAAATACATAAACAGGCAGTTTATATTCATTGTTCAGCCGCTGTATCAATAAACGAGTTCCGCGAGAAGGCTGGCCTCCTGTACCTATCAATATACAGTTCTTTTTCTGCCAGAACTTGTCTTCGTGCAGGCGTTCGAAACCTGCATTTTTCTCCACGACTAAAACGAAGTCTGCATCTACTTTATTGAACGAAATTTCATCTACAGTGGATGGTATTGACCAGCCACCACTACCCAGCTTGGACCAGTTTATCATGTCGCCGCGGTCCTCTATTACTACATTGCCAGCGACAATGCCTTTTCTGTCTGTTGTCAGATGAAGCTGTTCGCGAAGCACGTCTATGGCTACTTCAAGGTCAACTATTACCGGATCGCTTTCACTCTGCTCATCAAAGGTATTTTCATTGCTGTCAGGAAGCGTTCTTTTAAGATTGTAATACATGTCTCTTATGCTTGTGTGGATACCCGCATCTATCAGTGATTTGCAGAAAGCACCGACCATTACAGTTTGCATGAATTTTTTTGCATGTGCCACATTGAAAAAGTATCTTTTTGCACTTTTGTTTCCAAGTAAAATCTGTCCGCTCTTTTTGTCAAAAACTATATTTGACAAGGCTCTTATTGGTATGTCTATGTTTGGATTTTCTTTTTTATCGATTTCTGTCAATAATTTTCCGCCAAGTTTCTCCAGCTCGGTTTTTACATTTTTTGTCATTTATCATCACTTCTTTTTTATATTATCATTCTTATCTTTTTTTATTTCTTCTTCGTGTTCAGAGGATTCTATGTTTTTTATATGTATGCGGGACGCAATCATGTCCTTTAGCTTCTTTTCTATTTCTTTTCCGTCTTTTTTAGTAAGAAGGCCTATTGAATTGGCAACCTCGCCAGAATAGCGCTCGAAGATCTGTATGCGCCTTTTGGCTTCACCTGCCCTGTGCTTGCCTGACAAATATGAGGATAGTTTTCTTCCAGCATCCTGCACTGCAAGTTTGGCCTCTTTTATTATCTCTGGATAGGATGCAACTGCTTCTTTGCTTTCTGAAACAAAAGGGACCCATACAGAGCATATGTGAATAACAAGCTTCATTGGTCCAGACGGAAGGCTGCCGCCTTTCTGGCCCATGTTATATCTTCTCCAGTCGACTTCCTTAACTGCTTCTGTAAGACCGCATGCGCTTTGCTGATAGAGAAGTGGTACCCTGTTAGCGAATCTTATAAGTTCTACTGACTCGCTGTTCTTTTCATCTTCATCGCCGTTGTTATTCTTTTTTTCCTCTTCTTGCAGTCCATATACTATGCCAACTTCTATAAGAAAAGGAAAGCCCCTGTATACATCAGGTTCTCTTGTAATAGATGTGACGAATTCTGCATCAGGATATTCTCTCTTCAGGCTTTTTTCAAGCTCATTAGCGCCTATCGGAGATAAACAGTCCAGCGGAGGTCGCTGTATCTTTACTGTTTGCATGGCTTTGATTATTTTTTCTATAATTACTCTATCAATTTCAGCAGGCTTTAGTTTTTCATCAACCTTTGCAATTTTGCATATCTGCCTTGCGCTTTGAGTGCCAACAGAAGAAAATTCATTAGTAAGGAAAGACAAAAGCGTTTTCGAATTCGTTTTTTGCAGCATTCTCTGAAGAGTGCCGAATTCAACTCCGTAAGGATGCGGCTTCATTATTTTTGGTGCTTTCGGAAGTTCATTTATAGACCTTGGATATATTTTCTTAGTTCCATCCGGCGCAGTATAGCTGATTTTTGCAAAGGGATTGGATATTGATGTTTGCTTCAGATAATCCTCGACTATTCTTCTATACCTGCCGTGAAGGATCATCTCAACTTTTACACCATGTTCGCCTAGTATATCTTTGTCTAGATCCTCTTCCTTGATTATATCAGGCTCATTCTTTACGGTGTTGAGATGAAGTTCTGTGTAATGTATTTTCTTATGGCTTTCAACTTTTGACCATACTGCTGTAGGTTCGCCTGTTGTGAGCTGCGAGTAGAGGGTTATGCTGCTTATGCCTATGCCCTGTTGGCCGCGGCTCTGGCGAAGCCTGTGGAACTTGCTTCCGTATAGCAATTTACCGAATACGCGCGGTATCTGCTCTTTTACTATGCCAGGGCCATTATCCTGAACGCTAACAACAAAAATGTCTTCTTTGGTGTTCTTTATTTTCACAATAAGTTCAGGCAGGATGCCAGCTTCTTCGCAGGCATCAAGGCTGTTATCTACAGCCTCTTTTACTGCCATGAGAAGCGATTTGGTGGGGTTATCAAAGCCAAGCAGGTGCTTGTTCTTCTCAAAGAATTCGCTGACAGAAATTTCTTTCTGCTCCTTGGCAAAATCTTCAGCTGTTTTCATTAGACAATCACCGCAAAGACACAAGCACACAGACGCAAAAATCGCCTGACGCACTTTGTGCGTTCTTTTGTTTATGCGTCAATTCTGTTTGTGTGTCGTTTTGTTTTCTTCTTTTTCTATTATCTTCCGTTATTAGACATATTATTTTTATAAATCATATACCTGATTCAGGTAATTCCTTAGACCTATTCGAGAGATTTTCTTCTATGAAGCTATAGACATTTGAGTGCGTGTATCCTGATACCAGCCTTTCTATGGCACATCTTGCAAGGTCAACTGCCTCGTACTCACCAATTATTGAGGCGGTTTTTCCGTATATAGAAAGCTTGGTTTTAGTCAGTCTCTCTATGCTTTTTCTACATTTACCGTGTGTACCTATTATCCTTGCTCTGAGTCGCTTTAATACTTTTTTATCATTTGGTAGAGGTATTATACATAAGGTTATGTTTTCGTCTATAAGATCGAAGGCGTCAGAAGGATCAAAGCCACGACCTATGGCCTTTATAATGTTACAGGCATTCATCGCATCCAGGGCCTCGCCATGGACTGTTACGTCATCAGCAATTTCTATTTTTGTGCAAGTCGCTTCTTCTAGCCTTTTTTTTACACTGCCATCTTTACCTATGAGAACAGGCATTCTTTCCTTAGGAATCAGTATTTTTTCTATCATATTCAAAACATCTAATATACTTCGTATATTGTAGTTTCAAAAATTCATCTTCGGATGACATTTTCAAAACATCTTAGTTTATACTAAATTATTCACACTGTTTTGAATTATTAAGGTCAGATTTTCAATATATTCTTTCTTCTGAGCCATCCTGTTTCGGTTGATGTATATTTCCAAACAATGTCGCCGCGTTTATCGCCCTGTATTGACCAAGGCTCAACAATAACAGTCTCATTTTCATGTATCCATATTCTTTTTCGCATTTTGCCTGGTATTCTGCATATCCTTATTTTGCTGTCCTGGCACCTTACCATCAGCTTATTTGCGCCGAGCATGGATTCTACAACACCTAGTACCTCACCACTTCTTGGCATTCTCACCCGCTGTACTTCTTCCATAGTATCACTTTATTGAATAGTAATTCCTATAAAGCTCCTTACCTTTCTTGGTTGTGACAAACTTAAAGGATTGCTTTACAACAAAGGTATTTTTAAGCTGTTTTGCAAGCTTTTTGGCATCGTTCTTTCTCATAAAGCGTATGTCGTAACCTTCTTTAAGTTCAATTAAAAAGGCATGACCAACCAGGCCTTTTAACTTTTTCAGGATTTTTTCCGAATTACTGCCTCTTAGCTGCAGGACAGCTTCATAATATCCGCCAAGGGCTTTGATACAGTTTTCGCATTTTCTTTGCTTTAGTATTATTGTAACATACTTTCTTTCTTTCTTTATGCTTTTAGCTGGTTTTATAAAGCCGCTGCAGACTATTGTAGCTAATATTTTATTTCCAGCTTTTTTTATGTCAATGCTCTTATCAATTATTTTATTTTTTGTTTCTATTCTCTGATTTATCTGATCAGCTATCATTTTACACTCTTCTTCTGGTTTTTGCCATTTATTGTCATAGTAAGAGCCGCAGTCGCAGACGTCTAGCCTAAAAGCCCTGACTGTAAAAAGCTCCTTTTTTTCCAGAAAACATTTTTCGCAAAGGTTTTCTATTGCTGCTGCTCTACCGCACTTTATGCAAAACATACTAATAGAATACTCTCCAGAAGATTAAATTTATTTCGTAAGGCTCTTTATCTGCTGCAATATACTGGGTGCTTTTATAGAACTCAGGTATTTGCTTATTTTCAGGAACATCCATTTTGTAGCTCTCGCCAGATGCCCACATTACAACTGCCTTGGTCAGGTTTTTAATATAACTATTTGTCATGGAAAAATCAGCAAACCATATTGTTCTGCCGCGTGGCAGCTGATTTATTTTTACAAAGGAATATGAATCAGTAATGCTTACTATTGTTCTATTATCTACAGATATGTTATTGGCATTAAATAAATTGAAAGGGTCGCTTTTGCTTGAGCCGGATGTATTTGCGTAATAATTAGCTATTCTATACGATGTTTTATTTACATCACCTGCACTATAAAAGCTCCCTGTGGTTGAGGATGCACCGTTTTTCCAGTTCAATCCAAAGGTTTCATTAAGGAACCCGTCATTTACCTGTGATGCTGTCAGGTCAGCAAGCATGAAGATGGTGCCACCACTATCCAGGAATTTTTCTGCGTGATATTTATACTGTTCTTGGCTAAGGTTTTCATAATCGAAAAGGAAGAGGATATTTGGTTTGGGGTACATGTTATTTATTTCATTTATTGCTACCGGCTTGATTCTTATGTCAATTAGCCTATTTTTATAGATGAAAGTCTCAGGGTTTAAGATATTGTTTAGCTCATTAATTTCAGTAGCTGTGCAGTTGCATCCTATATATATTATCGGGTTGGGCCTGCCATTGACCTCTACGGAGAAAGCAATGGTCTTTGAAAGCATTTTAGAAAGGTTATTAGTTAATGCAATTTTATCGTTTTCTAATTCGCCAATGCTCGAATAACTTACATAATCTGCTAATTTTCCGCTTTTGTATAGCGCGACCAGGGCATCCTCTGCTTTTATGCTTTCTGACACGTCAGGCCATTTTGAATATTTTACTACAGGCTCAAAGAAATAGGCCAGTAATGCCAGCAATAGGAGTGATGCGATTATCGCTTCTAATATCCTTATGAAGCCTTTCATATCGAAAAACCGCTTTTAAAATCAATATTCATGTTAACACGTATAAGTGCATATTAGTTCAATTGCCAAGCTTGAAGACATACTTCCTTCCATGGGGTTGGAAGTGCTATTAGCATAAAAACTATCACCGTAACATGTGCCTCCATTATCCACAAAACTATACCAATGATGGAAACTACAGCAAGCTCCAGGCGTGCTTTGAATACTAAACCAATCCAATTTATTAATGAGAGCAAAATATGGAATAGTTACCGGATTGCCATTCACTATAATATTGCTACAACATGATAAATTGGTACCATATATATTCAACTGATACTTCGTACAGGTTGGACAACCACACACAGTCATAGTTGTCGTGCTGCTAGTTGTCGTTGTAGTTGAAGTTGTTGTAGTCGTGCTGCTAGTTGTCGTTGTAGTTGATGATGTCGTGGTTGTCGTCGTTGTAGTTGATATTGTCATTCCTGGTACTATAGGCTTTGTTACCATTGATACGTCTACTCTGACAATATCCGAATTAACAACAGCAAACCTGGTTGCTGTGAAGATCAGGCCTCTTTTACCACCTGTGCAGTTAGGCGTTAATTCCTGGCCATTATCGATCTTGGTTATATTTATATCAACGTAAATTCCAAGCTCTCCGAAGAGTTCCTTTACTCTACTGGGATTGAGGGCGCATGAGTCATTAAGATCAGTTATTTTCTGGCTGCTTAGTTCATATGATTTTCCGCTAGAAAGCCCTAGTCTGGCTACATTGTTTTCATTCCAATTGCTGGGATAGCCTTCATCAAATAGCAGTATATCAGATATCTGATAGGCTTTGGATTTAACATGTTCTGATATAGACTCACTATGCAAAAACGGTATGTTATTGACTATTGTCATGGTTACAAAGGCTATGGTAGTTATAAAGACAATAACAGAAAGAACGAATTCAATATTTACTATACCCTTCATAACAATCCCTGAGAATTCATACAATGCCAAGTTTTATTGCTAACATAAAGCTGAATACGCCAATCAGTAACATTATTATACTGTGTTTAACACCAGCTACAACAGATTCTGAACCTATTTGACCTACAATCAGGCCACTTAAGATTCCTTGTATTACTACCATAGCAAAAAACAAAGACTTATAATATGAGCCAGGATCCTCCTTTTCTCCGAAACCGAAGGAGGCAGATATTGCGAAGAAAATATCGCAACTAAGGCATGCGGGATCTTTTTGAGTCAGGCAAATAGAGCATGGACTAGAAGAGAACATACCCAAGCCCGGCATACCAATGGATGTTGATGCTTGCATTTCATTCTGTGTATTCAGCATCGGAATCAAAAATTTTATAAGCATTATTGATATCCCAAGAAATATTAAGAATATGGCATACATCATCATTACCTGCTGGCTCATTAATGCTCCTTTTTCTTCCTGTACGTCCTTGATAGATTCTATGTTATTGGCTAGTGCCTCCATAGTTTCTTCAATATTACCGCCTGATTTGTTGGCCTGATCTATTATCATTAAAGATCTTGTAATAGTTCTGCTTTTTTTCATCCGTTTGCCGAAATTATCCAGAACCTTTACCAGCTGTATATTCCAGCTAAGCTGATTATCCATTTTCTTTATTTCATATGTTAGATGCCCATAGTCTGATTTAGCAGCCATGCGGATTGAATCTACAGTGCTAAGGCCAGATCTCTGCG
>CAIKBN010000136.1 GCA_903825675.1 uncultured archaeon | reverse complement strand
GTATACTAAAAAGCGAAGGGAAAATCACTGTCTAATATACCTACTCCTTTCATTGTTTATGTTTCTTAGGTTATACTTATACCATTTTCCAATTCAAATGCGTCATAAATTATTGTAGAGATGAGGTTACCTCATCTCTACTTTCCACTTTATATTAAATTTCAATTAGCAATTGGTATTACATAAACTTCCCTATCTTATATCTATACTTTCGCAGAAATAATGATATTAAAATGATATTAAGTTGAATTGTCAACAATATAAACCATTGTCTATGCTGCAATCCTGAAAACAGGTTCATATTGCTTTGCCATTTTCTCTAACTCCGCATTATCTGCGAAGTTGTGAAAAATAATATGCTCAAGAACGAATCTTCTCAATCCACGCCTTACTTGCGTGAAACTGAGTTCTGATTCATGTAATGGTTTGTATGATAACCAACTGGCTACATTCTGTGGCAATAACATTAGACTCCATAAACATAATGATACACAAGAAAGATTAACAAACCTAATTATAGAAAGCGGAGTTGTGCTTTGATAATCACCAAAACCAAAATGCTGTTTCAGTTCCCTTATGGCTATCTCGATGGAGAAACGACTGCTGTATATCTCGATTATCTCTGCTGATGAAAGTGTTAAGTCTGTTGAAACCAAAATAATTGGGTCTTTGTTGCTCTGGACTACCACTACTCTGACTTTCTGATTCATGTCTCGAAGCCACATATCTCTTGTTGCTACAGCAACACGGGATAGTTGACCATATACATGCACCAATATGAGTTCTGGAGTAAAAGCATTAAGGAGATTTGATAGCTTGTGCTGTATCCCATATTTTTTAGGACGTCCTCTCTTCCTTTTGCCATATTGAGGTTGGGGGTCATCCCAACCAACACCATCTTTTCGCCATCTGGTGATGACATGAATACCTTCGTCAATCATTGGATTGATGAAGGTTGAGTTAGCGAAATAAGCGTCCACGACTACTCTAAAGTTAAAGTTTTCAAGAAATTGCCTTGTTTGCAATATAACAGCAAAAATGGTATCCCAGAAAGTCATAGGATAAACACCTTCAGAGGAGCAAACAAAGTGTGATGGATTTTTGAGTCCACTAATCATCCTTGCCATAATAGGGTAACAGATAAACCTATTGGCAAATCTGCTGATGAGACCAGCGATAGCCCAATGATGACCGATGATGTAGCTATTCTCATTGTCACCTTGTTTCCATTTCTGAACACCAATCATTTTCTTAGACGCTTTAGCTTTGTGAGTAGTGTCAACAGCAATCAAGAAAGCACCGTGAATATAAAGCTTGTTTTTCAAGACATTAATGAGTAACTTAACCAGAACGTCAGTTAGTTGGTTCATATCCCATATATATTCAGAGAGGAATTTCTCGAAGCTGGCAATATGCCTTTTTAGAAAAAATGAAGCATGGGCAATGTTAGTAATGGTCTTTTTAGTTTCTAGTAGCATCATAGCCCACATAAAAGCTTTGAAGTAATCAAAGCTAGGTTTAGAAAACAGTTGACGAAATGGCTGTAGATACGTTAATAATATAGCAGGAAAGAAAGCATCCATTTTTTATTCTCCTTGTTAAAGTTATTTTGCTAAATTCAATAACAAGGAATATGATGTTTTCTTTCCCATCTTTGTTTAGTCATTTAAAAAGTGCGAAAGTATAGTATAATCACCTCTGGATATATCTTATCATAAATCAAAATGCTAATCAATACTTAATATGCTCAAGGATTTTTTGCCCATATATCCTTAATCGTTTCTTCTTGATTAAATCCGTCTGGCACAACCTGACTTTTAGTATTTGCATAATACCAGTGCCTGCCATTCGCAGGGG
>CAIKBN010000135.1 GCA_903825675.1 uncultured archaeon | reverse complement strand
ACGACTATGGTTTTCCTTTTGAGAGAACCTTCATCCCCTTCAAGCTTGGCTTCTGCATTGTTTTTGTAGTGGAAAATAACAGAATCTAGAGGTTTCCAGTATTCCAAACCTTGCAGTGTTTTTCCACTATTATAATCAATAAACTTTGAATGAACTACAGACTGAATGTCACTGGAGAATGACGCAATAGGTTTTATCTTGCATTTCTTTTTGTCAGATTTGTTGCCTATTCCAACTACCATAAAATTGAATGGCTTTGTCTGCTTTGAATAGAACTTATCTTTATTGAAATCAGAAAATCGCTCCATAAGGTTTCGTGTCGATATAGCTAGCTTTGCCAAGCCAAAGCAGTTAGAGTATATTTGGTCTAGCTCATCAGGTCTCAGCAAGCCATAATGCTCTTTTAGAATGTCTAGCCATATACGTGCTTGCCATTTCTCTATGTCATTTCCGAATGGATTTCTTAGATGTCCCAGTCCATGCAAAGATGGTTTCTGTATTATTATCTGGTCTTTGTCGAAATAGTATAAGACATAGCGCTTTGCACTTATGCCATAGAACCATAGATCAATCATGCCTTTCGTCTTATCTTTGTCTATATAGTTCTCTTTTTCTAGCTTAAACAGATCAGCTTTGAAGACATATGGATTAAGGCTATTGAAAAATTTGTTTATATTTTCGTATTGGTCGCAAGGTACAGCCATGCTATCGGTATCGCAAAACGCATGACAAGTATGGTTATTTTCCAGCAGTTTTTCTACAGTCGCCAATATCAGCCTTGATGCAGATGTTATGAAAGTGGCAATTATAGGGTTATAGTAATCTCCTAGTTTCTCTGGTTTGTCTCGTGTTATGCCAAGCAGTTTTTCCAGCGAGTAGACATTAACTCTGCCAGCTTTGTAGTCGTGATTAATTTCTATGAATATGCCATAGCTCGCTGCATTGGCAATAATCTTAAGCACGTTTTGTTTGGAATCCAGAACCTTGTAACGAGGGTCTGACTTGCTCAGAGATTCGATTTCTTTCTGAATTTTCTTTCTTTCCTCAATGAGAATCTTGAAAAAGTCTTCTTTTGTAGGGTCTATTTTCATGCCACTTATCTCAGTTTTATGTAAGTTTTTCTGGATACCCACAGGCACGAATAGATAAGCCTTGATTATTTTTGGCGTTTTGTTAGTAAGAAACTTTGAGCCGATTAATTCAGCTATTGTGTAATACATCGGTTGCTCTGACTTTACATAATTAACGCCAATATTGTAAGTGTTCTTTCTGTTATATTTTGTCCTAACGGGCAGAATATCGTTATCGGGTATTATTTCAGCTATCCCTTGCAAGTGTTTCCATGTTTCTGGCTTTTTGATGTCTTCTATTGTGATATTATTTAAAAACCTTTGCATATTTTCAGTATCTTCAACGACTTCTATTTTTTCTGCAATTATGAACTTCCAGAGATTTTGTAGTATGCATACCGTAGGGTACATGCTCAGGAAATCCAAAAGTACGATTCTTGTAGGCTGTTTCCTTATCTTTACTTCGCATCTGCCACCATAATAAGAAGACATTACATAGCCCAGCTTGATAGGAGAAAACAATGGATTTTGTTCCATGAAAGACCTTATGCCAAATTTGTTGAGGCAGGCTTTACCTATGGAAGCTGGTGAGTAAACCTTTGTAATGCACAGGTCAATATTGTATTTTTCATATTCCTCTGAAGCTTTTTTATAGAGGCTGTATGTCGCTAGCGTATCTGTTAGATTATAATCAAGATATTCGGCTGTTATTTTTCCATGTTCTTTAGCCTTTGTCTTTTTGGGATTTGTATCAAATCGTTCACATGCTTTTTCAAGGCTCATCGATTCATTTGTCAGGGCAAAGACAAGGTTAATCAAATCCAGAAAATTGCCTTTGAACTTGGAAGGCTCTTTTTTCATGTCCAAGCCAGAGGAGAAATTGATAAAACTGATTTTGTTCTT
>CAIKBN010000134.1 GCA_903825675.1 uncultured archaeon | reverse complement strand
GTGATAAAAATGGAAAAAATTCTAGTGACAGGCGGTGCTGGACTTATAGGATCTAACATAGCAAAAAAACTTGCTAAAAATAATCATGTGATTATTCTGGATAATTTCAGTACCGGCAGAAGAGAGAACTGTGAAAATTTGGATGTTATTGAGTATGATATACGCAATGCAGACCTAGGAAAAATATTGGAAGGTGTTGATGTTGTCTATCACATGGCAGCAGAGCTTGGTGTAGAAAGGATAGTTGGCAGGGATAAAGAATTGTGGGAGGTTGAAGTAGACGGAACAGAAAATATGCTAAAGGCATGTGTTAATGCTGGTGTTAAGAAATTTTTATTTGCTTCAACATCCGAGGTATATGGTAATTATCCTGATGGCAAATTACCAATGTCAGAGAAAGATGCTTTTGAACCTGACACATTATACGGTCAGGCAAAAAGATTAGGTGAGGAGCTGTGCAAAGCATATTCAGAAAGGCACGGTATTAAAACAGTATCAGTCAGATACTTCAATGTCTATGGACCACATCAAAGCGGGGGCGGTTTTGTAGTTCCAGCCTTTATCCATTGCCTGCTTAATGGGGAAGATATAAGGATAAATGCTGACGGTAAACAAGTCAGAGACTTCACATATGTAGATGATGCCGCTGACGCCACCATCAGGGTATGCCAGGATGGATTCGATAAAGAAGTCTTCAATATAGGTTCGGGAAAGCCTGTTTCTATGAACGAGCTTGCCAAAACGCTAATGGATGTTTCAGGCATAGAGACCAATATTATTTATGTACCAATTAGAAGGTCTACAGACACCCATAATAAATATGCAGACGCAACCAAAATAAAAAATGCTGTTGGCTGGAAGGCAACAACAGGTCTTGAAGAAGGATTAAGATTAACAATAGCATCATACAGACAATAGTTAAATATTTTTATAATCAGAAGAATACAAAATTTCGGTACCATACATCTAGTAATTGATAGGAGCGTCTTTGATGAATAATGTTGGAATAATTGGCTTAGGCTTTATGGGAAAAATACATCTGAGTAAGCTTGGGCAGCTTCAAAAGGAAAAAGAATTTAATATCTTAGCAGTTGCAGACATAGACCAAGACAAGCTTACCAAACAGGTGCTTAAGGAATGTGGAGTTCCAGATGCCGAGGCTTTTACTGATTATAGACAGATGCTTAGAAAATATGGCAACGAAATTGATGCAATTAACATTGCAACCCCAATATCAACGCATTATTCAATTTCAAGAGAAGTATTGAATCACGGAATTGAAATTCTTGTTGAAAAACCATGTTGCGAAACCAAGAATCAGGCTTTAGAATTAAAAGAAATCGCTAAAAGAAACTGTAAAAATATTCATGTTGGCTATCAGCTTAGATTCAAATCACCAGTATTATATGCAAAAGATGTTCTGGACAAGGAGAAATTAAAGGTTTTTTGTATAAAGGGTGCATTTGGAAGATATGAACCAAGAACCCATACAGGCGCGCACAGAGACATATCATCCCAGGGATTGGATTTGATCAACATTTTCATGCAATGGTCTGATTTTAAAGAACCTACCCGTATTTTAGGTTCCTTTTCCAGGTATACGCTTCCACTTGCAGAGGTTATGAGGGAATCTGTCGAGTGCTCTACCTTGGGCAAGGATGAAATTTTAAACCCTGTTGGAAATGCTATATATATTCTGATATATGGAAACCCTGAGCTGCCAGGAAGGGGCGCCAAAGCTATACTTGATGCTAGTTATGATGCTCCTAGGCGTTTTGGGGAAATGTATCTGAAATGCCTTGATCCGGAGAATGAAGATAGGGTTGAATTGTATATTAATTTTAGCGAATTGAATTATAGTTTACCTGTTTCTAGGGATGGCAGAAAACCGCATCTCTTGGATGGATTGTTTTCACAGGGTGTTCAGTATATAAGGTCACCAGGCCGTGGTAAGGGTGAATATAGCAAATCATGCGTATTTCTATTTCCAGGTTATGAGTCAGAAGTTGATGCCAGCGTTAAAGCAAGAACTGAAATGTTTAATGAAATCAGCAGAATATCCGAAGACTATGACATTAAACCAGGAATCGAAATTGTTAAAGGAACTGTTGATTCTATATACCAAGAAAACAAAGCTTGGATCGATAGTATGAAAGGGGGAAAAACTATCTACCCATTGGCTACCATAGATGATGCAATCTGGGTCCATAATATTATTGAGGCTGGAAATAAATCCAATAATAGCAATAGCTATATTAATTTGTGAGAAAAAGAGTCCTAACCATTAAATAAGATATATGAAATCCTCTTTGCTACCACTGCCTTTAGGCAGTGGTTTCTTTGTGGATTTCTTTCTGATTTCTTGTTATTCTAATCTGCCTCTGTAGAAGTCAAAAATAAAAAAATTATGCATTATATTTTACATAAAGAATAGCAGCACTGGTCGGGTTGCCATATCCTTCATAGGATATTGCTTCCCATTCGTTTTTTGTAGCAGGATCTTCATAAAATAGGAAGGTCATTGAGTTTCCAGATGACCATCCAGTTCTATTTACAATCTTTTGTACAATTGGCGATATGTCTGGAGTAAAAGTACGTGTTCCGGTCGAACCAGGGGCTGGCAGATTATTCCAGTCAATCTTTGCAGTTGTTCTTGCTCGATTTGAGATATTTTTACTGCTTGAACTGAATATAAGTGAATTGTTTGTATCTTCTCCATATATATCTACACTAGCATTTGATCCGCTTCTCCAGTTGTATGATAGAGATAGGTTAGCACTAACTATGGTTGCACCTTTTGGTATAGTTATATTTATGAATCTGTAACCACCGCGATATGTGGTTTTCGATGCATTACCCTGAATTATTATACTTTTAGAAATGGACATTACTCCATTAGCTTCATAGGCATCATCATTTCCTGATGAGATTTGCCTTGAAAATAATATTGTGCTAGCAGCTTTTCCGCATCCTGTAGGTCTTGGATATAAAATTGGATTGCACACTTCTGGAAATACACAACTGCTGTTATTTGGCGTGTTTACACATATCTTATTAACTTCATTACAAGTATCTACAGTACAACTAAAGTTGTCTGAGCAGTCTCTTGAAGCCCCTGAACATATGCCTGCATTGCATTGATCGTTTACTGTACAGAATAGGGTGTCATTACATATCGTTCCATTTATTTTGTTTCTTGTTAAGTTAGTATCTACCCACTGGGTGTTTGTTATGTTATATTGGCATGAAGGTG
>CAIKBN010000133.1 GCA_903825675.1 uncultured archaeon | reverse complement strand
AGATAAGACTAAATTAAAAATAGTAATATATAAGAAATTTGTCATCATGCTATCATTTCCTAAAGTAAGCATACCTTCGGGTCCAGTAAAATCCACATTCACCATAGGTGTAATAAGCCATAGAATAATAATGCTTATTATAATCCATAACACAATTAAAATTGCAGAGCCTGTTATAAATGTTTTTTTAAATAAGGTTTTGCCTGGCAGTCTTTGGAAAAAATGAAGTACAATAATACCTAAAATTATACCACCAAAAACCCACTCTATTATATCAATAAGAATTTGAATTAAATTTAAAGACGGCAGAGATAAGATTATAGAAGGAATAGAAGCAAATAATCCGGCTATCAGCATTGATCGTAATTCCGTCATAAAAATATATATACGTCCATTTCTTTTAATCCTTTCATTGTGAAGTTCTATTATGCCTGCAAGGACTATTGCTATTGAAGGCCATGATGGAACAGGCAAAGCAACACAAACAGAAAAGCTTAAAGAACAACTGATAAAAGACGGCCACAGCGTTGTTTCTATCAGCTTTCCGCGATATGATACAACAATAGGCAGAAAAATAAGACAAGCTGTCTTCGACCCAAAAAAAGTCAGCAAGCCTTTTGAGATGGCAAAGCTATTTTATGAGGACAGAAAAGCTGCACTCCCACTTATTCTTAATGCTGTTGACAAAAACAACTTTGTAATCTTCGACAGATACAAATATTCCAGCATAGCGCACCAGGCCTCTAAAGTTGAGAATTCCGAAAGAAGAAAATTAATTAGCAAAATAGAGTATATGGAAAAAGATATACCAGGCGCAGACCTGGTTATTTTTCTTTCGCTGCCTGTGGAGCTAAGCCAAAAGCTCTTGAAAAAAGAGAAAAATAAAGACCTCCATGAAAGCGATATAGACTACCTGAGAAGAACAGAAAAAATATATGAGCAGCTTGCCAAAAGGAAAAATTGGATACGAATAGAATGCGCCAGAAACGGAAAACTGCTGTCTATAGAAAATATTCACGAAAAGATATACAGTGCGGTTAAGAAATTCTTTGGGATATAGTGCAAACAGTTTTACGAAGTTAGCTGAGAGCGAATTCTTGAGTACAAAAATAAACTTTATATATTTTTTCATCATCAAATATAGATGGGATCATCAGAAAATCCGATGCGTAACCTACTGGTAAAGGAAATACCTGACAGGTTTCATGCATATATGACGTTAGCTTTGATTGAACCCTTAAGATACCCTTCTCAGCAGCAACAACTTGAAAGTGCATCTAGATCATTTTCAATATTTATAGACAACTTTAAACATACTGGAAAAATAGTTGATAGTCTTGGAAAAGAAGATCCTAAGGTAATTGCAAAGGCAGAAACAGTTGCTAAACAAGTAGAAGTGGTGACAAAAAAATTAGATAGGATAGGTTCTAGATATCAGAGCATATTAAACAAAAAAGTAGCTGAGTACAGCAAACAAATGGATGAACAGTATGATGCTTTCTACAAACATATGGTAGATAATCTTTTTGCTAATATTAAACAAGGGAATGTAACTGTACCGGATAAAGGTCCTATGGATCCTGCATATCCTAGAAACCCTAAAGTTTTAGAGGGTTTTGAGGGTGCTTATGACTGGTCAAAATTCTTAATTAAAGGGACTCTTCCATCAGACAATTTTGAGACATGCCGAAAAATTATGGCTGAGTATCGTAGACTAGTAAATGAAGCTCAGAAACTATGGGAAGCTACTAAAGATACAGTACTCGACACACGTTATTTATACACTTTATTGTTTCAACACACCGTATGGTTCAATGATGAGAATGAAAAACCTTATATGGGAGGAAAAAGAGGTAAAATTAATATAGACTTTCATCTAATGGAAATGTTTGCTGGCAATATTGAATATTACTAATCTAGCATAAATTATCTCTTCCCGCCCTTTCTTTTTTTCATCTTCTTCTTTCTGAGCTTCTTCAGCTTCTTTTTATCAGCCCTGATCCTTGCTTTAATTCCTTCTTCTTTAGACAAGTAATAATCCAGCGCCCCGACGAATGAATTAAAGTATTTCTTCTTTTCGCCTTTATGCGTTTCTAAATCAAAAAGCAGGACATCCATCTTCTTGCCTTCATAAATTATCTGAGGCTTTCTTTTTCCGAGAATGAAAAGAGTAATAGTATTCATAAGCCTTTTTTTCTCATCCTCGTTTAATTGGTTAGCTATCTTATTCATGTCTATCTTTGCAAGAAGCAGAACCTCCCTTGCATACTTGCCAAAGAATTCTGTCAATAATTCAATAATCGTCTCATTGCTGCTTAGCAGCTTTATCAATTCATTGACATTCCTTATATCCAGGCTTTTAGGGTAAACATATGCCTCGCCTGCAACAACATGCCTGTCATCAAAATGCTGAAACTCCCTGGGCCTTATTATCTTATACGATCTTTCGCATAGTATATAGTTTGCATTATCCAATTCAAAAATAAGTACGTTATTATCAGTCCATATCTCGACTATTCTGTCAAAGTTATGCTGCTTTATTCCTGTTATTTTTTTGCCCCTAAGGTATTTTCTAAGCATCATTGCAAAATCCGTTACCTCAGTTATCTCATCCCTTTCCCTCAGGCATATTATATCAGGAGAAATGAAAAGAAGGTAAGCCTTATCCTGTATTATTCTTATTGCCATTTCTTCGTCTCGGTGGAAAATGCTTTCTATTACTCCGCCATTAAGAAACTGTAATTCATCTGCCAGATGCTTTATCTCAAGCTTGTTTATCCTCATTTTGAAAACCTCTTGGTTTTCGAAAGAAATTCTTCATCTATTTCATGGGATTTCATTTTGGAAACCTCAGGTTTCCGAAAAAAATGCACATATATTTATTTTTGCATTTCATTATTCTCAACCAGTTTTTTTAATTCACCCTTCCTGACCCCGAAATACTCCTCAAACTGCGGCGTGGTTTTTAGCATCTTGGTCCTGCTCTTTTTCTCGCTTGTTATAAGGCCGCGTGATTCTAAGTTCTTTATATAATCATAAGTCCTGTTGCCAACAACCTTGACAATATCAGACTGCTTTATAGGCTCATGATAAGCAATTATTGAAAGCACGCGCAAAAGGCCGCGGGACATGTCAGCATGCGGCGTAAGATGCGAAACCTTCTCAAGATATTCCTGCTTAACCACAAGCCTGAAGCCGCCTGCCTCAGACAGCTTTATCCCGCAATTAGGATCAGAATACTTTTCCCTTAGCTGTGTGAGAAGCTTCTCTACCTCCAGCCTGCTTGTCTTAAGATTTTTCTGCAGAGCCTCTATGCTTATTGGTTCGTCTGTTGTAAATAACATAGCATCAAGCAACGCAAATCTATTCATACAGCCCCCCTCAGTTTTATAGTAATCTCCTTGAACATCTCCTCTTGATCGCAGCTTACCTTGCCCCTGTTTGAAAGATGAAGCAAAGGCACAAAAGTCTCGACAATGTCTTTTCTTTTCCACGCAGGAACAAGATCTGAAAACTTTATTATGCCGCTTCTCATAATCTGATTAAATATCTCCCTGATTTTTATTTCTATATCCTCCTCAGGCTCTATGAGATTTTCAACAGCCATTCTTATCCTGAGCTTTTTGCCTTCTTTCCTCTCCTTGAAATCAAAAACCTTGTTCAACGCAGTTACTAATTCATCAAGAGTAACCTTTCTGGTAGGTCTTCTTAGAACAGGCGGAGACAGCGTTAGCAATCCCGAAACATCAATAGGAGGAATCTGCTCACCTTCTATAATATCCTTTTTTTCTTCCTCCAGGAGCAGTTCGCATTTCATTCTCAATAATATAGCGGCAATCAGTACAAATCTTGCAGGAATCCTGAAATCAAAGCTCTTTATTTTTTGCAGGTATTGCATAAATGATTCAGCAAGCTTCAAAATATCTATCGCTAGAGGGTCCATGCCCTCTTCGACAACTATGCTCGCAAGAACCTCCTGCCAGTCAGAGCCAAGCACTATAGTTTGAATCATCTTATTCTCATCTATCATTTTCGAAACACCTCGACAAACTGACGCACTTCGTGCGTCTTTTTGGCATTTGCTTCAGTTTGTTTTTTCCTCGATATCTTCCCTTTACTAGGATATATTATCATAATCATCCCTTTGGCATCTCTATGCCAAACACCTTTGAAACCCCATCCTCCATGCTTACACCAAAGACCTTGTCAGCCTCATGAATCATAAGGTCATTGTGAGTAATAACTATTATCTGCACACGGTCGCTGTATTTCTTTACAAGGTCTGCTATCTTCCTTGTGTTTGCCTTGTCCAAAGCAGCATCCACCTCGTCTAATACATAAAACGGCGCAGAATAATAATGCATTACGCCAAAAAGAAAGGCCAGCGATGTTAACGTCTTTTCACCACCAGACATCGAATCCAAGTTCAATACCTTCTTTCCTTCAGGAGAAGCCTCTATTATAAGTCCTGTATCAATATTATTTTCCTCATCCATTCTTAGGGTTCCAACACCGCCTGTCATGTCTGTGTATATCTTTGAGAAATGTTCTTTTATCTCGCTTAGTGTCTGCATAAACTTGTCATATCTCTTCTTCTCAATCTCATT
>CAIKBN010000132.1 GCA_903825675.1 uncultured archaeon | reverse complement strand
TTTAAATAGTCAGTATTTAAATAGTATTTTTCTTGCGGGGTGTGTGAATGGCTGAAAAAATAAAGATTGAGAATGTTGTTGCTTCTACAGACATAAAAAAGATAATATCATTGGATAAATTATTGACAATATTAGAGGACAGCGAATACGAGCCAGAGCAATTTCCTGGCTTGGTTTATCGCTTGGATGAGCCGAAAGTTGCTACGTTAATATTCAGGAGTGGCAAGATAATATGTGTTGGTGCAAGAAGCACAGCAGCTGCGAAAGTGGCATTAAAAAAGACAGTGAAAAACATAAAAAAAGTCGGCATAAGGATCAATGAGAACAACATAAAAGTCAAGATAGAGAATATTGTGGTTGCTGTAAATCTTGGCAGAGACCTGAATCTTGATCAATTAGCTTTCCAATTAGAAGACAGCGAATACGAGCCAGAGCAATTTCCTGGATTAGTCTACAGAATAGCTGAGCCGAAAGTCGCGTTCTTGCTTTTCTCCTCAGGTCGTGTTGTTTGCGCAGGTGCAAAGAGCATGGACAATGTCAATGAAGCAGTGCGCAAGCTGGAAGCAAAGCTCAGGAGCCTGAAGGCATAAATTTCTTCTTGGCTAATTGCATCTATTATACTTCCTTTTTCTCCACAAGAAGCCTACCACTACACTAAAAAAGATTTGCGGCATAGTGTTTACGTTATGTTTTTGTAGGTTAATAGTATTAGTATTTTATTGCTAGGCATTGGGGCGTTGATCTGTGGAGCTCGTTGACAATCTGGATGAATTTCTCAGGGATAGATACTATAACGAATTGCTAAAGGCAGCACGAGCTAATGAAGCGCTGGTTGTGGATTTTGCAAGGCTTGACATGTTTGACCCTATGCTTGCTGACCAGCTTCTTGATAATCCTATGGATTTTTTTAAGATCTTTAGCGAAGCAGCAACTCGCTTGGCGCAGTCTGACAAAAAGATAAATGTGCGAGTAAGAAATCTGCCTGTGAGCAAGGATATAAGGATAAGGAATCTGAGAGCAGCTCATATTGGCAAGCTGCTGTGCGTGGATGCTATTGTAAAATCTGCCAGCGAGGTTAAACCGCAGATCTACGAGATTGTTTTTCAGTGCCCTGAATGCAACACTAAATTCTCTGTTATGCAAGAGACAAGCATTGTACAGGTTCCTTATGTTTGCGAGGGCTGTGGAAGAAGGGGCGACCTCAAGGAATTAGAAAAAAAGATGTATGATATAAGGTGGCTGACAGGCATAGAGCCCTTTGAGATAACAACAGGAGAGCAGCCTGGTGAAATAGCAATACTATTGAAAGAGGATTTAACAACACCGAGGATGCAGAAAAAAACTGATCCAGGCAACCGATTAAAAATAGTTGGTGTTCTAAAAGAACTGCCTAAACGAATCAAGGGCAGGATGAGCACTGTACTAGGAACTTATATTGATGCAAACCATGTAGAGCCGGGTGAGATAGAATTCGAGGAACTTGATATTACAGAAGAGGATGAAAAGGCTATAAAAGATCTTGCAGCTGATCCAACTATATATGACAAGCTCAGAATGTCTATAGCACCAGGAATATACGGTTTTGATGAAATAAAAGAGGCTATAGTACTACAGCTTTTTGGCGGTATTGCTCACAGAATGCCTGATGGTTCCAGGGTAAGGGGCAATATACATATTTTATTGACAGGGGATCCAGGTGTTGGAAAAACACAATTTTTGAAATTAGTTTCTTCAATGGTCCCACGCGGCAGATATGTTTCTGGTTCTGGAGTAACAGGAGCAGGTTTGACAGCAACTGTAAGAAAAGATGAAGTTCTAGGCACTTGGGTTCTTGAAGCAGGTGCGCTTATACTATGCAACAAAGGCTTGATAGCAATAGATGAGTTTGACAAGATGAGCAAGGATGACCAGATAGCAATGCATGAGGCTACAAGCGTTGAGACTGTGAGCATTGCAAAGGCTTCGATAGTTGCTACACTTCCTGCACAAACAGCTGTTTTAGCAGGTGCAAATCCGAAACTAGGCAGATTTGACCCTTTCATGCCAATTATTGATCAGATACAGATACCTGAGACGTTGCTGTCAAGGTTTGACCTAAAATTCGCTATCATGGACAAGCCAGATAAGGTATTGGATGAAAGAATAGCTGACCATGTTATAATAAGCAGGACCAACCCAGAGGTTATAGAGCCAATAATAGGGGTTAATCTCCTCAGGAAATACATAGCATATGCAAAACAGATAAGCGATTTAGAGCTTTTGCCTGAGGCATCTAATGTGATAAAGAAATTCTACGTTGATATGAGAACGCGATACACAGGCGAAGAGATACCTACTGTGAGCATTACGCTAAGACAGTACGAAGCGCTGCTTCGCATGGCTGAGGCTTCTGCCAAGATAAGGCTTGACAATAAGGTAACAGCAGAGGATGCAGATCGGGCAATAAGGTTGATGAAATATTCGCTCTCGCAACTAGGTTATGATTATGAAACTGGAAGAATAGATATAGACAGGATGGAGAGCGGTGTTACTGCAAGCAAGAGAAGGAAGATCGGAGTTATACTTGAGATAATTGAATCACTGCAAAAAGAAGCTGGCAGAGAGGTTTCTGTCGAGGATGTGAAGGCAGAGGCAGAGAGCCAGGGTATTGAGGATGCAGAGGAAATAATGGAACGTTTAAAAAGAGATGGAACATTATTTGAGCCAAGGTCAGGGTTTATTAAGAAGGTGTAGGAGGGGTTAGAATGAATTATACAAGCTTTATAGAAAACCAGATAAGCGAGATAAGGAAAAAGGTTGGTACAGCCAAGGTCATATCTGCTTTATCTGGCGGCGTGGATTCTGCTGTTGCGACTGTGCTGGTGCATAAGGCAGTAGGTTATCAGTTAGATGCTGTTTTTATTGATGATGGTCTTATGAGAGAGAATGAATTTGAAAAGGTTTCAATGGCAATGAAAAAGTCTGGTGTTAATGTTAGATTAGTAGAAGCACAGCATGAGTTCTTCACTGCGCTTAAAAGAAAGGATGACCCTGAAGAGAAGCGAAAGGCTTTCAGAAATACTTTCTATACGGTGCTTGGCAGGATTGTGAGGCAGAGCAGTGCCAAATATCTTGTACAAGGCACGATAAAGGCAGATATAGATGAGACCAAGGGTGGTGTAAAGACACAGCACAATGTCCTGGAGCAGATAGGGCTTGACCCAAGCGGATACGGGCTAAACATAATCGAACCACTAAAGGATTTCTACAAACCTGAGGTCAGGGAGATTGCCAAGCAGCTAGGCCTGCCTGAAGAGATTCACCAGAGAATGCCATTCCCAGGGCCTGGCCTTGCAACTAGAGTAGTTGGTGAGGCTAATCCAGAGAGTATCGCTATTGTGAAAAAGGCAGCAGCAATTGTTGAGGAAGAGACAAAAGAGCTAAAGCCTTTCCAGGCATTTGCAGTGCTTATGAATGATAAGGCAACTGGGTTAGAAGGCAAGGAACGAAAATTTGGTAATATAATTATTATAAGATGCGTTGACAGCGAGGATGCACTTACGGCAAGCGCAACATATATACCGTGGCACATCCTGATGAAAATAACTGAGAGAATAACACACGAACTGAATTCGGTTGTTAGGGTTGCATATGAGATAACAGGAAAGCCGCCTGCAACAATTGAGTACGTTTAAGCTTTTTAGAAAAAAGCTTAAGCAAAAAACTTAGAAAGTCAAACATTTAGAAAAAGTTTGATCAAAAGGGTTTGATCAAAAAATGTGGTATGATATGGAACGCGAAAGATTGACAGCGATAAAGATGAACATAAAGCAGATTGTTACAGGCAGATTTATAAAGCAGGAAGGCTTTACTCCTAGTTATATTTTGACTAAGCTTGGTTTAAGGCTATCCAGGACAAGGATACTTGGTACTGTTGTTGACAAATTCATTTCTGAAAGCGGGAAGCTTGCTTCTATAACGCTGGATGACGGGAGCGATACAATAAGGGCAAAGGTCTTCAATGATGTTACTATGTTTGATAATCTTAGTATAGGTGACACTGTTGATGTTATTGGAAGGCTAAGGGAATACCAGAATGAGATATATATCATGCCAGAAGTAATAGCAAAAATAGATGACCCTAATTTTGAGTTGCTCAGATACATGGAAATAAAAAAGCAGGATGACGAGTGGCAGAAAAAGAGAAATATCATATTTG
>CAIKBN010000131.1 GCA_903825675.1 uncultured archaeon | reverse complement strand
CGATCTATCAGCTATATAAAATTCTAAGGTAAGTATTTTATTATGTCAGAAGCTATGATATTTGAATGTGGACAAATAAGAGATAGTTTAATTAAGGCTCTTTATGGAAGACCTGAAGGTATGCATATAGGCATGTTAAGTGAAGCAACTAATTTAGACAGGGGTAAAGTTTGTTATGGTTTGGGTATTCTTGAAAATGAAGGGATTATAAAATCCGGATATAAAATGATAAAAAGTCCCACTGGTACTGAAAATGGTTTAACAGCATGTTTTTACAGCCTTACAGAGGTTTGGCGAAGTATATATTCGAGTTTGCCTGAATAAGATTAATATAATTTTACTTTCTTGGGTTTCACGATCCCCTGCTGTACGTAGTTATAAGCGAGGTGGTATCCTTGCTCAGAAGCTTGCCGGTTTCTGCGTCGATATTATAGGTTGTGGCTGTCATGTTAGGGGCAATCATATTGATGGTCCAGACCATGCCTTTTTTCTTGTGCAGGGTCATTAAGGTGTTGGCTGCACTGCCTTTGAATTTTTTCTTTGCCTTTTCCAGGGCTTGCTCAGCGCTTATCTTTATTTTATCTGCTTCGAGCTTGCTGAACTTTTTTTCAGCTGGTGTTTCTTCCCCTAATAATACGGATTCGCCTACAGAGCAGTCTACGATCTTATTGGTTCTGGAAGAATAGAAATGCAGGATCCACTCATTAACTGAATTCTGCACACTAGCAAAAACTGAGCAAAGAAAATAGCCTTCCGTCATCATTTTTTTAACATTCAGGTCTTTTTCGGCTTTTTCTAGGGCTTCTTTCAAAAGCAAATACATCACTTTATTCTTTTTATTCCTCAGGTCCCATCTCTTTCAACTTAGCGGCTACGAAATCCACGACAGCCTTTTCTAGAGGAACAGTAAAGGATTTTCTGTACCTCTTTTCGCCGTTCATGGCTACAAAGCCACGCGAGATGGACAAGAAGGTATTCTCCCCATCTTCAGAAATAGCCTTTTTCTTTGCTACTTCTATAAAGTTGTTGTTTCCAAAAGAGATTTCTTCTGCTTTTATTGTTTCGAATTCTACCATTTTAAAACCTCCTATTTTGTAATTTATCCTTTAATGCTAAACTTTAAAAGTTTTTATATGTAAGGTTTATTTTTAGAATGGTTAATTTTTCTGGGTGTACGGTTTCTAAGGAAAGCGATAGAAAAGCCTATTTAATTCTTGAGGACGGCACTGTTTTCGAGGGCACATCTTTTGGCGCAGATAGCTCTGCAGCAGGCGAGGTTGTCTTCAATACTGGCATGGTTGGCTATCCAGAGGCTTTTACTGATCCGTCTTACAGGGGCCAGATACTGGTTCTTACATATCCACTGATAGGCAATTATGGTGTGCCTGGCAATGAAAGTGAGAACGGAATTTTAAAATTTTTTGAGTCAGATAAGATACAGATACATGGCCTGATTGTTTCTAACTATATTAATGAATACAGCCACTGGAATGCTAGGCGATCTTTGTCAGATTGGATGCAGGAAAATAAGGTGCCTGGCATACAGGGCATAGACACAAGGGCTTTAACAAAGAAGCTGAGGGAAAAGGGAACTATGCTTGGCAAAATAATAATAGGTGAAATTAACAAAGACCTTGGTTTTGATGACCCTAATAAAAGAAATCTAGTATCTGAGGTGAGCATAAAAGAACCTGTAAGCTATGAAAAGGGCAGGAAAAGGGTTGTGCTTGTTGACTGTGGAACAAAGAATAATATTATAAGGGCCTTTCTGAAAAGGGGCATAACTGTTGTAAGGGTTCCGTGGAATTATGATTTTTCTGGCGGCTGCTATGATGGCATCATTATCTCAAATGGGCCTGGAGACCCAAAGATGTGCAAAGAGACTATTAAAAACCTAAGAAAAGTTTTAGTGGGGAATTGCCCTATACTTGGCATTTGCTTGGGCAACCAGATTTTGGCTTTGGCAGCAGGTGCTGAGACATATAAATTAAAATACGGCCACAGGGGCCAGAATCAGCCTTGCGTTAAAAACGGCACTAAGAGGTGTTATATAACATCACAGAATCATGGCTATGCTGTTAATGCAGATAGCCTGCCAGAAGACTGGGAAGAGTGGTTTTACAATAATAATGACAAGACTAATGAGGGAATAAGGCATAAAACCAAACCGTTCTTTGGTGTGCAATTCCATCCAGAAGCAAGCCCAGGACCGGATGACACTGAATTTTTATTTGAGCTTTTTATAAAGGAGATAAGCTAATGATTAAAAAACTAAAAAAGGTTCTGATAATAGGATCAGGTGCAATAAGGATAGGCCAGGCAGGCGAGTTTGATTACTCTGGTTCGCAGTGCATTAAAGCACTAAAAGAGGAGGGAATAAAAACTGTCCTGGTTAATCCAAATATTGCAACCATTCAAACGTCCGATTATCTTGCTGATAAGATCTACTTTTTGCCTACAGATGCTTATTTTGTTGAAAAGGTGATTGAAAAGGAGAGGCCTGACGGCATTCTGCTTGGCTTCGGCGGACAGAGCGGCCTGAACACTGGAGTCGAATTAGCAGACATGGGTGTTTTTGAAAAATATGGCGTTGAGATCTTGGGAACTCCTATAGATGCAATAAAAAATACTGAAGACAGGGCTCTTTTTGTAAAAAAATTAGGCGAGATTGAATTAAAGGTTCCCAGAAGCTTTGCAGTTAATTCTGTAGAAGGAGCTGTTACTGCGGCGAATAAAATCAGCTATCCTGTTATGTGCAGGATTGCCTATGCACTCGGAGGCCTTGGCAGTGGTGTTGCATATGATGAGAGACAATTGTTAAATATTGTAAAAAAGGCTTTCACAGTTACAAAACAGATTTTAGTAGAGGAATATCTTGGCGGCTGGAAGGAGATAGAATATGAGGTTGTAAGGGATGCTTATGACAATTGCATAACTGTATGTTCCATGGAAAATTTTGATCCAATGGGCATACACACAGGTGAGAGCATTGTGGCTGCGCCTGTTCAGACATTAACTGCAAGCGAAAACTTCAAACTAAGGGCTTTGTCTATAAGGCTTATAAGGCATCTTGGCATTGTTGGCGAATGCAATATACAATTTGCCTTAGACCCTGAGAGCGAGGATTACAGGATAATTGAGGTTAATGCAAGGCTTTCAAGAAGCTCTGCTTTAGCAAGCAAGGCAACAGGCTATCCGCTGGCATTTATAGCAACCAAGCTTGCATTAGGGTATGCGTTAACTGAGGTTCAGAATACAATAACCAAGGATACATCTGCGTGCTTTGAACCTTCTGTTGATTATATAGTTCTAAAGGTTCCTAGATGGGATCTGCAGAAATTCAGGGAAGTTCATCGTGTTATTGGTTCTGAGATGAAGAGTGTTGGCGAGGTAATGGCGATTGGCAGGAGCTTTGAAGAGGTATTGCAAAAGGCTATAAGAATGCTTGGCATAGGCGTGAATGGCCTTGTTTGCAATAATATTAAATTTGATGATACAGAAGAAGAAATCAAGCATCCGACAGACAGAAGAATCTTTGCGATTACAGAGGCTATAAAGAATGGTTGCAGTGTAGACAGAATATATGATCTGTCTAAGATAGATAAATGGTTCCTTTACAGGATGAAGAATATCATTGAAATCGAAAATGAATTAAAAAAATATAATATCAATAATATACCAGAGAGCTTATTGAGAAAGGCGAAAAAGAATGGCTTTGCTGATGCGCAGATTGCTAACTGCATAAGCTCTGATGAGATGACTGTAAGAGAAAAACGAAAGCAACTAAAAATAATTCCTGTTGTGAAGCAGATTGACACACTGGCTGGGGAATTTCCTGCAAAGACCAATTATCTATATTTGACTTACAACGGAACCGAAGATGATCTGGATTTTAAAGAAAAGGGTCAGGTCATTGTTCTAGGCAGCGGAGCCTATAGGATTGGCTCCAGCGTGGAATTTGACTGGTGCTGTGTTAATGCTGTTTTAACAGTAAAAAAATACAATTACCCTACTATAATGATTAACTGCAATCCAGAAACAGTCAGCACGGATTATGATATATGTGACAAGCTCTATTTTGAGGAACTGACATTCGAGCGGGTGCTTGACATATATGACAAAGAGAAGCCCCATGGGATTATTATTTCTATGGGTGGTCAGATACCAAACAATCTTGCCATGCCTCTTTATAATTACGGGGCCAGAATACTCGG
>CAIKBN010000130.1 GCA_903825675.1 uncultured archaeon | reverse complement strand
GATGAAGATTTTGCAAAGCAATTACCTACTTAGAAGAATTTATGCTCTTTGCTTCTGGATATGAACCCAATATTTTCATATAAGTTGCAATGCCTTCTAATTTTAAAAATAACGCTTAAAATTTTCCAGGACTCTTCTTTTTGTCTCTTCGCCGCCCATGTCTTCTTCGAATCTGAAAAAACCGTACCAGCCTATCTGTTCCTGCCAGTCTCTTCCTTTCCAATGTAGCTGCTCTGTATCTTTAGCCTGGGCATAAATAAAATGCTTGGGATCATCTGACAACATCTGGCTCTCAGCTAATATATTGAAGAAGCCGTGTAAACCCCTACCCTTCAGTTTTTCTAAAATATTGTCAACTGATTCTCTACTGGGTATATTATTAGGAAGATCGTATTCACGAACTTCGGTTGCATGTTCATCGTTTTTTTAAGCAAGTCCTTTAATTCATTATATTTTTCATTAGCTACGTCAGCTAAAACAAAGAATAGTCCATGTTCTTCTCCCTTACCCCCGTAATGAAAACTGAAAATTTTGTAAGGCATAGCTATCCTATATCAAAAAAGTATATAAACTTTTTTTGAGGTGATTTTATTAATACCAACCGCATTAATTAACTTTTTAAAAACATCGGATTATTATCTTATTCATGATATTTTTTAGCTCAGTAGCAGTATGACTTATTCTTTTTATTTATGCGGTGACAGGTAATAATTATGAACTATGATCCAAAGATAACTGAAAAAAAATGGCAGGAGTTTTGGGAAAAGGAAGGTATATACAAATTCACGCCAAACGGCGAGATCTTCTCCTTAGATCATCCGCCTGCCTTTACTTCAGGCACCCTGCACATGGGGCATGTCCTTGATTACAGCTGGATAGATTTTGTTGCACGCTTCAAGCGCATGAGCGGTTTTTCAGTTCTGCTTCCGATTGGCTTCGACTGCCACGGCCTGCCAACTGAGCTAAAAGTGGAACACCTTTTCGGCGTCAAAAAGGAGAACCGCGAAGAATTCCTGAAACGCTGCAAAGAATGGACCAAAGAAGCAATAGATAAGATGAAGGAGCAATATAAAAAGCTAGGCTATTCCTGCGACTGGGATCATCTTTATGTTACAATGAGCGATGAGTACAAGCGGGCAGTGCAGTACTCATTGCTTGAATTCTATAAAAAGGGCCTTATCTACAGAGGTACGCATCCAATTCCTTGGTGCATAAAATGCAAAACTGCACTGGCAAAAGCTGAGATGGGATACATAGACGAATGCGGAAAGCTTTATTATTTCCGAGTAAAGGTAGAAGGCAGCCCTGATTCGCTTACAATAGCAACAACAAGGCCTGAAATGCTTCCTGCATGCGTTGCTGTTTTTGTCCACCATGATGACAAGCGATACAAGAAATTTGTAGGTAAAAAAGCAGTTATGCCTATAACAGGCAGCGCAGTTCCAATAATGAGCGACGACGGAGTTGACATGGAATTCGGTACAGGCGTTGTTTATCTCTGCACCTACGGTGACGAGCAGGATATACGATGGCAGAAAAAATACAACCTACCTGAAAAAATAATACTTGATGAGGACGGCAAGCTTACATATGAAAAATATAATGGTATGAGCATAAAGCACGCCAGAGAAAAGATTATTGAAAACCTTAAAAATGAGGGCGCCTTAGAAAAAATAGAAGATATAACTCATTCTGTGCTAGCGCATACAGAAAGAGGCACATGCAAGACGCCAATAGAGTTCATGACAATACCTCAGTTCTTTATCAAAGTTTTAGACTCGATAAACGAGATTATAAAAAATGCAAATGAACTTAAGTGGTATCCTGAATTCATGCGTTCTCACTTAATCGACTGGGCAGGCAGCATGGACTGGGACTGGATAATCTCGCGCCAGCGAGTTTTTGGAACACCTATACCTTTCTGGTATTGTAAGTCTTGTGGTAAATTAATTCCGCCTAAAGAAGAGCAGCTGCCTGTTGATCCAGCCAAAGACACGCCAAAGGAAAAGTGCAGCTGCGGCGGAGAAATAGTTGGCAGTACTGATACCTGCGACTGCTGGATTGATTCTTCCATTACGCCATTATACTTTTCAGGATGGCTGAGAAATAATGAGATGTTCAAGAAGGTTTACCCAACAAGCATGAGGCCACAGGGCGGCGAGATAATACGCACATGGGCCTTCTACACCTTGTTCAGGTGCTTCAAGCTCACAGGCAAGAAGCCATGGAATGAGATGCTCCTGCATGGCATGGTACTTGCTGCAGATGGCAAAAAGATGAGCAAGAGCACAGGCAATATTGTTAATCCTGACGAGGCTTTCGAAAAGTACAGTGGCGACGTGCTCAGGCAATGGGCAGCCACTGCAACCCAGGGCGAAGACGTGCCATTCACATGGAAGGAGATGGAACACGGCAAAAAGTTTATGGTAAAGCTCTGGAACATATCCAATTTCATCGCGCTTCAGATAAAAGAAGCTAATAT
>CAIKBN010000129.1 GCA_903825675.1 uncultured archaeon | reverse complement strand
GGCTGTTTTTGAGCGCACCCCTCCCGTTCAACCCTTGTCGGATTTTTAACACTGCTTCCTTTTAAAATAAGAGTTAATTTGTTCAAATAAAATATAATGTGGGTAAGCTTCTCAAGGCAAGTCTCGCAAGCTGTTTTTTGTATTTCATCTACCATAGGAATAATGTTATTGCCTTTTGCAGAAAATTTTTCTAAAGAACATCCAAGCAGGATATCCCTCAACCTGATTATATAATATCAATCAAAAAAATCTAAAGGAACACCTTGGTTCTGGGGTTAGGGGATCTTTATGGGGGCATATGAAAATCAGACAGAGGTTTAAACTATCTGACAGGTAGTGTTCTAAATCTTTAATAATGGAGGTTAATATGCATCGTTATCTAAGATTTTTTTTGGTAATAGTTATTCTCCTTGCTGTTGGTTGTGCAGGAAAAACAGGAAAAAGCAAATATATGCGCTCGGCCATTCCGCCTACAGAAGGTTCATCAGATAGCAAAGCGATGGTTTATTTCTTAAGACCTTCAGGTCTTGGCTATGCTATACATTTTCAGATTTGGGATTATTATAAATCAGATTATAAGCTGATCGGTTTGAGCCAGGCAAAATCTTATTTTGCTTACGAATGTGATCCCGGCAAACATCTTTTTATTGGCTTTGCTGAAAACAAGCGAGCAGTTGAGGCGGATATTGAGGCAGGAAAATCCTATTATATTATTACACAGGTTAAGATGGGCGGATGGAAAGCTCGTATGGCATTTATTCCTGTCACACGGGAATCAGAATTCTGGAATCAGGTGGATTCCTATAAAAAAGAGCTTCACTTTATCGTCCCAGAAAAAGGAGTCATTGCCCAATGGGAATCTACAAAGAAGGCTAAAATACAAAAAGAACTGAATAAGGTTATTAACTACCTTAACACACCGGAAGGTAAGCAGTATATTGTTAAGCTTGACAAGAAAGACGGAAGATAACGATAGGACAGACTGAATCACCATAAATACAGTCTTATTAAAAGATTATTATCATGCATGTCCTTTTAGTCAACCCGCCGTCCTCAGGAATATTTAAAACCTTTGGATTTCAACTTCCCCCACTCGGCTTACTTTACTTAGCAGCATACCTAGAAAAAGAATCGTTTCAAGTAACAGTTAAAGATTTCTGCGTAGAGAATAAAATCGATAAACATTTTGATTTCTCAAAATATCAAGTTGTAGGTATAACTACTGATACAACAAGATATCCAAAAGCACTGCAGATTGCTTCAATGGCAAAGAAGTATGGTTGTTTTGTTGTCATGGGGGGACCTCATTCACATTTTGTTTATGGTGAAGTTTTAAACACAGGCTTTATAGACTGCGTAGTCCATGGCGAAGGGGAGATAGTACTCTCTGCATTAGTCAGACAACTCTCGAAAAATGATGATATTGATCATGTGCATGGCATAAGTTTCAGAAGACATGGCAAAATAATTAAAACAGCGCCGGGAGACAGAGTAGAGAAACTGGATAAGATGCCATTGCCGGCAAGGCATCTTATTGACATGAACGCTTATCATAGTACAAAGCTTGGAGACAGGCCGATCACGGCAATATTAACAAGCAGGGGCTGCCCAAGTAACTGCTCATTCTGCTCATCTGCTGAATTCTTCGGTAGAAAATGGCGTTGCCGATCGGTGTCCTCTATCATACAGGAAATAGAGGAAATCTATTTCAGGTACGGCTTCAAGGCTGTAGCCTTTGTTGATGATAATTTCACATCAAACCCTGCAAGAGTAATTGAGCTTGCAGAAGAAATTATGAGAAGAAAGCTTGATATCTGGTGGTGGAATTTTTCGCGGATTGACACCATCATTAAAAATGAAGACATGCTTCGCAAAATGTCTCAAGCAGGAGCAAAAACCATCCATATAGGAGTTGAATCTGTTACTCCTGTTATTCTTCAGGAATACAGGAAAAACATTAGTCCATCTATGGCAGTAGCTGCAGTTGATTTACTCAAGAAATATAATTTTAATGTTTTTGCAAGCTATATTCTGGGTGGGCTCTCTGATACAGTTAAATCGATTAATGAAACTATAGAATTTTCTCTCAGGCTTGATACAAATGTTGCCCAATTCACAATCCTTACACCCTACCCCGGCACAGAGGTTTATAACACTGTTAAAAATGACATCTATAATAAAAGGTATGGTGCTTATGATGGACAGCACCTGGTTTTCAAACATAAAAACTTCTCAGTCACAAAAATGCACTTGCTGCTACTGAAGGCAAATATTCTTTTTTATACACGATCAAAGCGGGCTCTAAAAGGTCTTCTCTATGTGCTGAAAAGACAGAAAGTATTTCCGGCAAGTATTCTGAGGTTTGTCAAATATATGATTAGCAACTCATAGCAGGCAGAATAGGTGTAAATCTACCATGAATTACAATGTAGCCTCTGTTAATAACTCTTTTTTTCTGTCTCTATTTTATATTTTTTCAAGCATTGTCCCTCGCTTTCTGCATAGGGGTTTTATTGAGACTGTTGGCTGCCTGTTTCCCTACACTATGAAGGAAACTGGCCATCTGATAAGAAAAAATCTGGAGGTTATCGGCGGGGGTGCATTTACTGAAAATGACATTAGAAGTCTTGAACTCAAGACATTTAAAAATTATGGCAGATATCTGCTTGATTATATGGCAATGCATCGGATAGCTGAGCATAATAAGCACCACTATATTGTGCCACAGGAAATCGGACTTGAAAACCTTGATGCTGCCTTGAGCATGGGCAAAGGTGTCATTCTTGTTACACCACATTTTGGAAATTGGGAGCTTGGGGGTATTATTCTTTCTCTTAAAAGATACAGTCTGAATGTTGTAACTCTTAAAGATGAAAACCAGACAATCAATAATTTTAGAGAGCGTATTCGCAAAAAAAACAATATTACCAGTATCTATGTTGCTGATGATAGCATACACACTGCGATTAATATTATAACTGCGCTTAAAAACAATGAAACCGTTGCCATGCTCGGCGATAGGGATGGTTCATCAAAAACAGTTGAGGTTAACTTCTTTGGCAGAAAGATAAAGTTCCCCTCCGGCGTTGCCTATGTTGCCCTGGCAAGTGGAGCAGCGGTCGTGCCTGTGTTTGTGGTGCTTCGGAAAAGTGGCAAATACCAGGGCATTATTGAAAAGCCACTGTTATCGAGCCAGTATAAAGAGTCAAGCCGCAGCGAGGCGGTCAACAAGGTAGCTCAAGATATCGCCTGTGTATTTGAGCAATATATCAGAGAATACCCTGACCAGTGGTTCAACTTTTATCCATTTTGGTCATAGCCATAACCTCATATCTGCTAAGAAAGATTTAATGCGATGAAAGTGAAGCTCATAATGCCTGGATGGGCTCCATACACATTCTGGGGAAAGATGCCCTTCAAGTTTCCCACCCTAAGCCTGGTGACACTTGCAGCATACACCCCTGATGATATTGACATTTCCATAGCTGATGAAAATGTGGAACCCATAGATTTTGATGAACCTGTTGACCTTGTGGGTATTACCGTTATGACGCCCCTGGCATATAGAGCCTATTCAATTGCCGACCGCTTTCGAGAAATGGGAACGACCGTGGTTCTGGGAGGATTCCATCCCACATGGATGACTGATGAGGCTTTGCAGCATGCTGATACAGTGGTTGTCGGCGAAGGCGAGGAGTTGTGGCCACAGGTTCTCAACGATTTCAGACAAGGGAGGCTGGCCAAAATATACAGAAGCGATGCACCTACTGACCTGCTCCTGATAAAACAGCCGAGGCGACACCTTCTTGAAGGTAAAAATTATCTTTTTACAAACATGATACAGGTGACCAGGGGTTGCCCATATGCATGTGAGTTCTGCTCTGTTACTGCTTTTTTTGGCAAAAGATTTAGGACACGGGCAATTGATGCTGTTATGCAAGAAATGGATGAGATGGTAAAAAAAAACATCTTTGTCTTTATTGTTGATGACAACATCATCTATGACAGGCACTATGCTGAGGTTCTCTTCAGCGAAATGACTCACCTGAGGATAAAATGGTTAAGCCATGCATCTCTTGACTTTGCCGGCGACAGAAAACTCTTGAGCCTTGCTGCAAAAAGTGGCTGTCTGGGAATGTTTGTCGGGATTGAGTCACTGCATGCAGATAATATTGCAATGATGGGCAAAAAGATAAACAGGAATGCTTCATTTGCAGAGTCAATAAAGGTTTTTCACGACAATGGCATCGGCATACTTGCTTCTTTTGTACTTGGATATGATTATGATGACAGGAATACGTTTGACAGGCTTCTTGATTTCTGCCATGCCGAAAAAGTTGATTCAGCTATTTTCCCTGTCCTTACGCCGTTTCCGGGAACTGCTCTGCGAGAAAGGCTTTCCTGCCAAAACAGGATTCTCAGCAGCGACTGGAGCCGGTATGATATGGAACATGTTAACTTTCAGCCCAGGCTGATGAGCGCGGCAGAGCTACAGGAAGGATTTGAGAGGATTAATGAAGGCTTCTGGTCATTTAATTCAATGCTCAGAAGGCTGTGCAAGCTCCAGCGTTCCAATCAGGTCTTTGTACCCATGAACATAGGATTC
>CAIKBN010000128.1 GCA_903825675.1 uncultured archaeon | reverse complement strand
CGGAGAAGATGCCATTTATTTTCCCATTACCTTCCTTAAAGCAGGATACATATCTGTCATATGCTGATTAGCTATATCTTCGTACATTCTATAGATTATCATAACAGACAATAATATACCTGTTCCTCTTCCAAGAGCTCCGGTTAAATCAGCTACAGATGCAAGTATACCAACAGCCATGGCTCCCATGATAGTCAGAGGTAAAATATAACGCTGCAATACACTTTCCAGCACACGCTGATCTCTCCTGAATCCAGGAATTTGCAAACCAGATTCCATTATTTTTTGTGCTTGTGAACCCGCATCCATTCCAGCTGTCTGCATCCAGAACAATGCAAATATAACAGAACCAAATACATAAAATAATAAATGAACAAAAAACTGAATTATATTAAACGAAGAGAAGGAACCTGTTATTATTAATCTTAGTATATCTGGAGAATACATCCACAAGACAAACCCGGTTGCTGGCGTATTTCCGCTGAATGTTCCTAAAAGCGGATGACCCCAATTTTCCAAGAATTTTGCTACAAGCTGAATATTTGCTATAAGTGCAGCTATTAATATTACAGGGATATTACTTGTATATAAAAATTGAAGAGGCCATCTTATTCCATGTCCCCTTATTCTTCCAAAACTTAAAGGAACTTCTATCTTCATTGATTGGAAATATGTTGCAAGTAGAAAAACTGCAATTGTAGCAAGTATAGCTGAAATAGCCAGTATAGCACCTGTTGGATCTCCTGCGCTAAGTGAAAGTAAGAAAACCCACAACTGTCCAACTGGTGGCTGTCCAGAACCAAATGCCCAGATTCCGGTTGTTGTCAGTGGTGACAATGCTCTTACGAATACCTCCATTGAAACATTCGCTGCTATAAATAAGCTGACTCCAGAACCAAAGCCCCACTTCTGCATAACCTCATCCATATATAATACAATAAGGCCACCTATGACTAATTGCGATACTAAAATCCATTGCATAAGAAAATATTGCGCTGGAGCAAGTTCTGCTTTTGGTGCTAGACCACCCATAAAAACATATACAGCAGATTCAAATATTATAAAAAATATTGATAATACCTTTTGTATTCCCTGGAATCTCATTCTTCCCTCTTTTGTTCCTGTATCAAACTTCCATATTCCAGATCCGTTCAGTAATTGAAGTACAATAGAAGCAGTAACAATAGGACCTATACCAAGAGATAAAATAGAACCAAAACTCGCTCCTAATATAATTGATAACTGCTCGAAATTAGCAAGACTATTGGAACCCAATCCGTATAAAGGTATGACTGACAGTAAAAAGAATGCAACCAATACTATAATAGTCCATTTTAATTTTTCATTGAAAGAAAGCTTTTTTTGTAATGGAGACTCAACTTCTGGAAGATTTGTTAATATAGTATCAACAATATTCATGAAGCTATCTCACCACCAGCCTTTTCTATCTTTTCTTTTGCCCCTTCAGAACACAAGTTGCATATTATTTTTAATTTATGTTTAACATCTCCTGTTCCTAATAATTTTTCATAACCGAGCTCTTTCAGATTGACAATGTAACGATCCCCTTCT
>CAIKBN010000127.1 GCA_903825675.1 uncultured archaeon | reverse complement strand
TAATTTTGCTCAAGCTGAAATGAAATGACGCACTGAAGTGCGTCTATGTGTTCAAAGCTTGAAATGGGCTCGCCCGGAATTTCATGGCTTCTGGAAGATTTCTTTTCCAGGGTTTTCTTTTTTAAAGAAAAGCCTTTTGAACCGGGGTCGCAAGCTCCCTAAGCTTGAATCATAGCCGCTAAACACCTTTGGTGTTGTGCACTAACCAAACTAGACTACGAGCCCTAACAGTATGTTTTACTTGCTAAGATTTTTAATAATGATGATAACAGATATATATTCATGGTTTTACATAAAATAAAACTTCTCCTAATGCTTACACGCTGGAAAGACTGGATACCAATTCTCCTTATTCTGGTTCTGGCATATTTCATAACGCTGCATACTGCAAGCGTATATACAGACCTGGTTTTTATGCTCGTTGCGTTTTCGCTCAGCTTAGCATTCGGATTTGCTATAAACGATTATTTTGATGCACCGTATGACAAAATGAAGCCTATTGTGAGAAATGTTGTATCAAAGAACCTTATCAGTAAATTACATGCTGCCGCGTTTTGCGTCTTTCTTCTGGTAGCGTGCATTGTTATAGGATATTACTTTTTATCGTTCAAAACATTTGTTCTACTTGTTGCGCTATGCATACTATATTACGTCTACTCATCTCCTCCATTTCGCATGAAAGAAAGGGCATATCTTGGTATAATAAATCACGGCATGTTTTATCCAATTCTTTTTGTAGCTGGTTATACTGCAAATCTATCATTCAATGCAGAAGCTGTTATATTCGCTGTATCGGCATTTATGTTATCTTTACTTGGCGATATTACGCAGGAAATAAGAGATATGGATGTAGATAAAAAATCTAAATTCAAGACAACTGCTCTTGAAATGGGTTACAGCCGCAGCCTTACTATCTTAAAAATAATAACATCACTATCCATAATATTTTTTATTACAGGTGTATTGCTTTTCAGGCCAATATATATTCTTCTTTTGAGTCTCGGTATGGTGTTTTACATAAAGGTCCTTGTTGTCAATCCGTCCAGATCAGAGCTTTTCGTCAAAACAATTGATGCATGGAATAGGGGAATAATAACTTCTGCTCTGATAGGATTGTTCATACTATTCTATTTTTATTTTTGATTTCATTGCGAGCTTAAGTCAGAAATAAATCAACAAAGAAACCAGAAACAAGTTCTCGTCTGTGGCGTCAGTTCACTAACCAAGCTAACTACGAGCACTTTTTTAATTTATCAAGCTTATCTGTAAAGCTCTTGGGAAACTTTGTGCCAAGAAGCTTCTTTGCCTCATCAATAGGAAGCCATTTGCATTCAGAATGCTCATTACTCAACTTAAATTTTTTGCTTCCTATCAACCTGCATTTGTAAACTATGAGCATAAGGAAAAGCCTTCCATGCAATTGTTTGAAATTGGATATTGTTGCATCAAAAATGCTTTCGGTTTTTATATCCTTTCCAGGGATGCCAAGCTCTTCCTCGACTTCTCTTCTGAGGGTATCTTCTATGCCATAACCTTGCTTTATCCTGCCGCCTGGAAAGTCCCAGAAGTCTATTTTTGTATGTTTTGTTTCTTCATGCCCTGCTTTGAGCAGAAGAACCTCATTTTTATCATTTGTTATTAATGCTTTTATTCCAATATGAAATTCTGCGTCTTTTTCCATGCCAATTACCTTATAAATATGGGTTTGCCCGGATTTGAACCGGGG
>CAIKBN010000126.1 GCA_903825675.1 uncultured archaeon | reverse complement strand
CTGGATTCAAGATAGGTTTCTTTTTCGCATGCGCCAACCCAGCTATCCCATTCTTTAACCATGCCTTTGGCTTCTTCGGACATTTCAGCTGGAAAATAGCCTGCAATTTTTTCATCATCGGTAATAAGAACATAAGCCAACCAATTCCCTATAACAAAAGAGTCATCAGCAGTTTTTCCTGTAAGCATTTCCAAATAATCTAAGGTTGTTCTGTAATGCCTTTGAATACATCCTAAAATTTCGCTTCTAGATCCAGTAGGTTCTTCATAGATATGACCTAAGGTTTTAAGCGTTTTTTCGGATATAAGATTATTTTCAGGTGCCATGCCAAAACTATTTATCAAATCTATAAATAGGTTTCAGACCCGAAAATATAGAATAAAGGTATGAGCACTATCCGATATAAAACTCGTCTTCCTGATCGATGTCATCGATTATATCCATAATATCCGGGTCTTTGTCTACCTGGGGGAAACCGCCTGGATAAATCAGGTAGGGCATGAAGCGGGAGATGTCCTTGCACATCTCTGTTGCAATATGCTTGTCACCTAGAACGCTTGCACATATTTTATAAGTCAATTCCCTGCATAAATGCTCGTCGATAAAGCCCAGGCTGTGGAGGTATTCGTGAAGCAGGACGTGGAAAAGATAGGGCTTCATGAGCTCTGGCTCTGTTTCTATTATGCGCCTTATAGGTGTCTTATTCATCACGATAACATTTGAGCCAACTGGATGAAAGGCGCCTAACCACTCTGCTTTGCCATTGCCAAGCTCCATTAATCCAAGATTCAGACCGCCTCGCAATTCGCCGATGGTTTCTTTGACAGCTTCTTTGACCATATCGAATAGTTCTGAGACGTTTTCAGCTTCTTCTAATCTTTTTTTATAATGGTGCATCATAACCGCCTAAAGATTTAATTTGTGTTATATGTAACACTAAATTATTTAAGGCTTTGGGTTTGGCGTTCTGTTGCATCTGCGGGTGATGACATGTTCGTGATGCAAATAGGGTGATAATACAATTTTAAAAAGACTATTCATAAAATTAAGTTATGAAGCCACAAGAAGAAATAAAATTCAACAAAACAAAGCAAGGAAAGAAAGTGACCGCTCTTGTCATATCAGAACCATTTAAGCCTCCATCTGATATATTCCTTGCAACAACTCCATTCATATCAGGACATCGCATAACTCAAGTCATTGGCACAACATTTGGGCTGGTTGTAAGGTCGAGAGGGCTGGGGCAAAATATATGGGCATTTTTCCGCTCTTGGGCTGGTGGAGAAATCAAAGTATATACGCAGCTCTTTGAGCAAGTGCGAGCTCAAGCCCTTCAGCGTCTTGGAGAGCATGCTAAAAGTTTGGGGGCAAATGCAGTTGTCTCTGTTGGATTTGACACATCGGAAATGGGCAGGGCAATGACAGAAGTCCTTGCCTATGGAACTGCGGTAATTGTAGAACCCGACACACACCATGCACAGCCTGTTGAGCTGCATTGAAAGAAAAGTTAACTATAAGACTCATATCACCCTCTCCACATCACCCTAACCGCATCAGCCGAAGATGATATATTGCAGATTTGGGAGGGTCATAGT
>CAIKBN010000125.1 GCA_903825675.1 uncultured archaeon | reverse complement strand
TATTTTATCTAGTATAATAGCCTTGTCTGTATTGATAGGGGTTATGAGTTCATTGCCTGGTGGCATAGGCTCAACAGATGTTGTTATAATTATTTTACTTGGTTTGGTTGGTGTAGAAGGTTCTATTGCAACAGCTGGCATGTTATTATATCGATTTTTGACCTTCTGGTACGGCATCTTCCTTGGCGGCTTGTCGTTTTTGTATCTTAGCAAGAAAATTGATGTAAAAAAGATAATTAAATAATACGCCATATGTTTGATATAATGAATTTAAGGAGCTTCCCTTTGGGCATTTTTCTCCATATTCCACTAAGCATGTCGTAATCAAATTCTTCTATCTTTTCTATGGATGGGCCAAAGTCTCTGAAGAGCTTATCTATATCCTGATTCGTCAATTTTCTGTATAGCTTTCTTGCTAAAAGCTGTTTTCTTATTTCAGAACTAAAGTCTTCTTTCCACAGGCTTTCATAATCAGCTAGAAATTCTTCATCAAATCTTTTTTTCTCGCATGCTTCATTTATTACTTTTATTGCATGATCGGCTGCTATTAGGGAAAACATTATTCCACCGCCTGTAAGTGGCTTGGTCTGGCCACAGGCATCTCCGACCAAAAGAGCCCTGTTGGCATAGGACTTTGTAAAGCCTATGGGAACTGATGATGAATAAATATCTCCTTCTGGTAGGTGCAATTTATTTTTAAAATATTGAAAATATTCATACGGCCTTATTGATGTTATAATGCCATACTCGTTGCTTTGTGATATTATCCATGCAAAGAAATCGGGTGAAAAATACTTATTAGGATAGATTTTTATTTTGTTCGATTCTATCGGCAGTTTTGCTCGTGAAAAAATGCCTGTGAACATTAACGGATCATTTATTCCCATAAACTTTCTTACTAGCGAATGCGCACCGTCTGAACCAACAAGAAGTTTGCACTCATAAACTGAACTGTCTGTGTGAACCTCAACAGAGTTATGCAGATAGTTTATTTTTCTTACTGTCTCATAACTTATCTTTGCGTTTTTTCTTGCTAATTTTCTTAGGTGTAAAGCGAAAAGTCTTCTTTTTAGTATATGTGCAAAGGGTTCATCTGCACTTAAAACGAATTCAAGGCCTGATGGTGAGATGAACTGCATCTGTTTTATATCATTCTGGATCAATGCTTTTTCATTAAAATATTCGAAACACTCGTGGGATACTATGCCTGAATCCTTTAGGATTATGTCCTTGTCTTTTTCCAGGACTAAGACATCGGCATCTAGTTTGCTTGCTATATAGGAGCCTGCAACGCCTGCGCCAACCACAATAACGTCGTACATTATAACCATCTAAAATAACCTTAAATTACTATTCAAGAAAAATTAATAAGGTTTATGAGGTATCCTTTTTACAGTTCAATTCAAAGCCCGCGGGTTTAAAAAATGATATATGAAAAATATGAAAAGTTATGGAAGGTGTGGTTTTTTGTACCCTTTATTATTCTTACTTTCGCAGTTATTATACTCTTGAATAATCTTATCACAACTGGTTCTTTTGTAGGGACTGATGTTGATATATCAGGTGGTAACAGAATCACAATGGAATTAGAAAAGGCTATAGATATTTCAAAGTTGCAGAGTGCTTTGCCTTATGCAAGTTTACGCGTTATAACTGGGGCAAGGAACGAGTTGATCGTAGAAACTGCACCTGATGTTGATGCCAAGATGGTTTTAGCTGATCTGGCTGGTGCTGGTTTAAATGGAAGTTATGATGTAACTACTGTTGGCCCTATTCTTGGTGCTATTTTCTGGAAGCAGGCAGAGATAGCTATAATAGCTGCTTTTATACTGATGTCTATGGTAGTTTTCATACTTTTCAGGGCTCCTGTTCCTTCGGGAATGGTTATCCTTTCTGTTATAATTAATTTTATTATTACAGCTGGTTTAATGGATGCTGTTGGAATAAAGCTCTCTTTGCCTGTTCTAGCTGCACTTCTAATGATTATTGGTTATTCGGTAGATACGGATATTTTGCTAACGACCGAACTTCTTAAGGTCAGGGAAAGAGAAATTAACGCAAGTATAAAGATTGCCATGAAGACGGGACTGACTATGTCATTAACTACATTGGGTGCGTTGACTGCTTTATTTTTGATTTCGGGCACTTTTGTTTTACAGCAGATGGCCACTGTACTAATGATTGGTGTTGGAATGGATATAATCATTACATGGATGGGAAATGCGAATATGCTGAGATTTTGGCTGATCAGACGTCAAAAATAGGTGTTTTTATGAGGGATATTCTTAAAAAACCAAGTATTTTGATATTGCTGACAGCTGTAATTTTGTCAATAATCCTTATAGGTCCTAATCCAAATCCAGTTGGAGTTAAGATAGATTATATCAGCAAGAATTCTTCTGTTAGTGGTCTTGTTGTTGGCGATATTATATACAAGATAGATAATAATCAGGCAACTACGGCTCTTCTTAATAAGAATTATTCTGGTAATGTCAAGCTCGATACCAGCAAGGGTGTAAAATATGTAAATGTTAATGGAACAGTGGGCATTTCTGTTGAGGATGCGTCTTTTTCTAATCTTGTTTTTGGTCTTGATATACGGGGTGGTGTCAGGGCTCTGGTAGCTGTTAATATTACTGATAATTCAACAATGGACAGGATGATATCAACCTTGCAGACTAGGATTAATTTATACGGTCTCAGGGAATCTAATCTTATGCCTATCTGGTATGGAAAGCAGGGCTTCATAGAAATAACGATGGCTGGCGGGACTGAAGAAGAGTTAAAGGATCTCTTAGAGCATCAGGGAAATTTTGAGGCGAAGATTCCAATTGTTCTCAATTTAAATGATAATAAGAGTTCGCTTGAGCTAGATAAAAAATATGAGATATCTATGGAAAATGGTGTAATAAAAATAGGTGGTATAACTGCCGTGCCTGGCGAAAATTTCACATTAGCTGGCATACCGTTTTTTGTTAATAATATTACGGATACTATTAATCTCACATCAACTGTTTACAGTGGCAATGATATAGCAATTGTTTACTTTGGTAAATCAATGGTAGAAAAATCAGGCGACGGTTACAGTTGGTCTTTCCCTCTTGAGATATCAGCTGATGGGGCTAAAAAGTTTGCATGGGTAACTCAGAATGTAGCTATAGCGCCTGCAAAACCAGGAGAGACTTACCGTTATTTGGAGTCTAAGATATACCTTTATCTTGATAATGATTTATTAGATGAGTTAAATATTCGTTCTGGCTTAAAGGGCAAGATTGAAACAAGTATAAGCATCGAGGGTGGAACAAAAACAGTGGAGCAGGCAAAGAATGCCATGGTCAGATTACAATCTATTCTTAAGTCTGGTGCGTTGCCTACATCCATAGAGATTGTTCAGTTAGACACTGTATCACCGAAGCTTGGGGCTGGCTTTCTGAGTGTTGTTGCCATGGCTGCAATTGGAGCTATACTAGCTGTCTCTGGTGTTATTTTAGTGAGGTACAGGAAGATGAAACTTATATTTCCGACTATGTTAATATCATTATGCGAGGTTCTGATAATACTTGGGGTAGCTGCATTAATAAAATGGAATATTGATTTAGCTGCTATAGCTGGTATAATTGCTACAGTTGGAACTGGTGTAGACAGCCAGATAATAATGCTTGACCAAGCTTTGCGTGGCGAGACCAAGTCATGGACTCTAAAGGAAAGGATTTCGCGTGCATTTTTTGTAATATTTGGCTCAGGCGGTACTGTATTGTCAGCTATGCTCCCAATGATGATTATTGGATTTGGTCTTCTGCGTGGGTTTGCAATAGTCACAATGATAGGTGTTCTTGCTGGAATATTGATAACAAGACCTGCTTTTGGTGTTATTGTTGAGAAATTGGTCGGAGGGTAATCAGACCCATTCTTTGTTTGAATGCATGCCTAAAAGCATAAAAAATTTCATTAAGCTAATATATCATGGACAAGATTATAGTATTGGATTTTGGCGGTCAGTACTGCCATCTCATTTCTAGAAGAATCAGGGATATGGGTGTTTATGTTGAGGTTCTACCATGCAATGCCAGCAAGGAAGAATTAGCAAAAGATGGATTAAGGGGAATAATACTCTCTGGCGGGGCTGCATGCGTTTATGATAATGATTCTCCAAAATGCGATAAGGGTATAATTCATTTAGGCGTTCCTGTTTTGGGCATATGCTATGGGCATCAATTAATAGCTTACCTAGATGGCGGAAAGGTAATAACAGGTGCAGCTGGCGAATATGGAACCACAGAACTGGAAATCGTGAAAAACAGCATATTATTAAACGGGCTGCATGGGATGCAAAAGGTCTGGATGAACCATAAAGACATTGTAAAAACCCTGCCAGACTGTTATGCAATAACTGCAAAAACATCGATTTCTCCAGTAGCTGCTTTTGAAGATATCAATAATAAAATATATGGCTTACAATTCCACCCAGAGGTTATGCATACAGAAAATGGAAATAAAATACTAGAAAACTTTGTCTTTGGTGTGTGCAATGCCAAAAGAGAATGGGATGCATCTAAAATTATAGATAGTATCAAAAGCGAAATAAAAGCAATAATAGGCGCTAGAAAAGCCATAATCGCACTGTCTGGCGGGGTTGATTCAACAACAGCTGCTGTTCTTGTAAGCAGCGTAATTGGCAAGAATTTAATTGCTGTTTATGTTGATACAGGCCTTATGAGGCATAAAGAGACGGAGTTCATAGAAAAAGCATTTTCTAAATTCGGTCTGAATCTAAAGATTATAAAAGCCCGGGAAAGATTTTTCAACGCATTAAGAAATATAATAGATCCAGAGGAAAAAAGAAAGATAATAGGAAAGGCGTTTGTCGATATATTTGACGAGCTTGCAGAAAAGGAAGCTGCAGAAATCCTGATCCAGGGAACAATTTACTCTGACCGTATTGAAAGCGGCATTACACAGCACTCGTCAAGAATAAAATCACATCATAATGTAGGCGGCCTACCGGATGATATGAAACTAGAGGTTTACGAGCCTCTAAGAAATTTATACAAGGACGAAGTAAAGAGAATTGCCAGGCAGTTAAGACTGCCTGATGAGATTATCAAGAGGCATGTTTTTCCTGGTCCTGGAATAGGTGTTAGGATTATTGGGGAAGTAACACCAGAAAAAGCAGAAATTGTAAGAAGGGCCAGCTTTATAATCGAGGAAGAGCTTACCAAAGCAGGTTTATACGATACTGTATGGATGGCTTTTGCTGTACTGCTGCCAATAAAGAGCGTTGGCATACAGGGTGATGCAAGGAGTTATAAGTACCCGATTGTTGTGAGAATCATAGAATCGAAAGATGCAATGACATCAAATTTTGCAAGGGTTCCTTATGATGTACTGGAAAAAATCTCCACGAGGATCACAAATGAGATCAGCGATGTTAACCGTGTAGTTTATGATATTTCCAATAAGCCACCGGCTACAATGGAGTGGGAATAGCGGGCTTTTGAATTGGTTTAATTGAAAGGGTGTTTACCACCAATGCAGTAGGTGCATAGTTGGCTTTTTGACAGGCCTACTCTTGTGTAAGCATTTAACATTCCTTTCATAGAAAGATAATACACTTCCACATCAATACCAACTTGTTCTTTCAGCGTTTTACTGATATAATCGGTTGTTCTGTTTCTTGCAATAAAATTATCATTTGGTGGCATGTCGACCCCGAATAAACAGCCTCTTTCTATATTGTCTTTTCCTATTATGCCAATTGGCGGTGTATAGCTGACGTGATATACCTTTTTAACACCAGCATCATGTAGCAGCTGAAGTTCCCTTATCACATTATTGCCCCTTACAATACTGTCATCAATAACTAGAACTGTTTTGCCACTAAGGTAATTGTCATTACCGCCTATGCGTGGCTTTAAATAAAGATTTTTTTCTATAGAATTTTTTCTTTCGTCTTCGGTTGGACCTTGAAAAGCCCTCTCATATTTTTGTTTATAAAAAACATATCTAAATTCTTTACCTGTTTTATCAGCATAAGCTATTGCAGCTGGTTCTGGACATCTTGGCAAGAACGTAACTAGATCGACGTCAGGGGGGTTGAATTCTTCTGCTAGCTCATAACCCAGATATTCTCTTATTACTTGGGAACAGACACCGTTTACAACAGATTCAGCATCTGAGAGATAATTCCATTCAAAAAAGCAGTATTTTGGTATCGGTTCGGCTATATTTTTTACTTTTTTATAACTACCGTCGGCGGCTAAATAATATATAGATGCGAGCCCAAGATCCTGTATGCGTCTGCCTCCGTTTTTTCTGAAAGCTATATCCTCAGAAGCAACACCAAATTTTCCATCTTTCTGACATAAAACACCGGGCTTTATCCCATGTCTATCCCTTAAAACAATAACATCTTTATTTTCTATATCTGCAATAGCTGCAACATAAGAACCGTGTATTTCTGTTATGATATCACGTTCACCATGCTTTTTATAGAAACTAAGAAGTGCCTTCGTGTCACAGGTCATGGTGATGTTATTTTTATATTTATCTCCTAAATTCTCTACAGATACCTGACCATTGTGCACAATAGCTAAATCACAGTTTGTTATCATAACATGACTACCATTATCATGAACCGTGCCACCTATTACATGAGGGTGCGCATCTGCAAGCACATCTCCTTTATTGCCTTTGGTTGAATATCTTACATGCCCCATGTAGGTATGGTAGTCGCCACTAAGGGGGAATAGTCTATAGAGATCTTCTACTCCGAAGTTTTTCACTGGACCTGCCCATTTTAAAACATCTATCCTGTTACCGGCAATGGCTGCTATTCCTGCTGCTTCCCTTCCTCTATGCTGGAGTGAATCTATTATCGAATGTATATCATGCAGAGAATGAGCTACAGCTATACCACAGTTATCTCTAACCTCTGAGGTGTAAAGATCGCCCAAAAGATCATCCATGTTGTCCTGAACTAAAGTTTTGGACATATAGACAAACCGTCACTAGCTATAACGATAAATACAAAATATATAAAATCATTTGTAGCTTAAGGTTTGTTATATAAAAAATATATTCAATATTTTTTATATAACTAAAATCAATATAGGCTGTAAGAATTAAGGTGATGGTAAGTATTTATTTTCTTCTCTTCAGCTCGACTATGGCTGCTGCCAGGTCGTTATCCAGGGCCTCAAGGACTTTTACTACTTCCTCACGCCCCACGCCTGTTTTGCTCATGACCATTTCTATGTCATGTTCGTTTGGGCGGATAGACTCGCTAATGGTACCTGTAACCTGATAGACTTCTTTGCCCATCATGTCAGCTAACATGACCTCAGGCTGGGATATTATAATATTTTTGTCCTTGCATTTTATTATTACTTCTTCTGCTGGAATTTCCTCTACATCTATATTGAGTTTTCTCATCATTTCCTGCATCTTTTTTGGATCCATTTTTCCGAACATGTTATCGCCTGATAAATATTGTACACTGCTACTTAAATTTTTTATATGTTTTTATTATTTATGTTCATAGAGGTTTTAATATTCGCTGTGCTTGGCATTGGCCTTGGTATATTCTTTGGGCTTGCCCCTGGTTTGCACCCTAATCTTATTGTGCTGATGCTTCCTTTGTTTATTGCTACGAATATAGCTGCGCTACCGTTGTTAGCATTTATAACTGCGCTGGCTATAAGCAACAGCATAATTGATTTCATACCCTCGATACTGCTTGGCGCACCTGATTCGGGCAATGAGCTTTCTATTTTGCCTGGGCATAAGATGCTTATGAAAGGCATGGGCTATGAGGCGATAAAATTAACTGTCATAGGCGGTGTTGGCAGTATAATATTTTGCGTTCTTTTATTTTCTTTGATTGTTTTTATTATACCTGCGCTTTACGCGACGGCACAACCTTACATATATCTGCTGTTGATATTTATTGTTTTGATAATGGTAATGACTGAGAAAGGTAAGGGTAAAAAGCTATTAGCGCTTTTTTGTTTTCTGCTTGCTGGGTTTATCGGAATGCTTAGCAGCGAACTGCCGATAGATAATACTTTAATATTGTTTCCTATATTATCAGGGCTTTTTGGTATAAGCTTTCTTTTACTGCAGATAAAAAAGAAGGTTAGCTTACCTGCGCAGGGAAGGAAGGAGCTGTTTGTTTCGCGCGGTTTAATCAACCGCGGTGTTGTTTTTGGTTCACTTGGCGGTGTTTTTTCCGGATTACTGCCGGGTGTTGGCTCAAGCGAGGTAGCTACACTAGTGAGCGTGGATAAGAATGACCATTCATTTCTTGTAACAGTAGGCGCGCTAACAACTGCGAATATTATAATGTCTATTCTTTCATTATGGCTTATTGGAAAGAGCAGAAGCGGTGCTGCTGTTGTTATTGAACAGTTGATGACTGTGGGTCTAAATGAAGTATTAATTATATTGTCTGTTGGCCTTGTTGCATGTGGCGTTGCTGCGCTTATAACTCTTTATTTGGCTAAGAAATTTACTGCAATAATCAAACGCGTGAATTACAGCAGCATAAGCATTGCTGTGATTGCAATACTTGTGGTTCTTATATTTATTTTTTCTGGTTGGTATGGCTTGTTCCTTGCTGCGATCTGCTCATGCTTAGGAATAGCAGCTAATCTTGCTGGCATAAAGCGCGGCAATTTAATGGGTGTTTTGATATTACCGACGATTTTGTTTTATATTGGAATTTAGGGATTTCAATAATCCATTTTTCCGTAGAAGCTAATTCTATATGTCTCGGCTTTCGGTGATCTATTATAAGGGCAGTCTAGAAGCGGACATACTTCATTTATACACATAAGGTAAGAGCTTCCAAAGGGCATTATACCTTTTGGTATGCTTGGCCATTCTGTTATTCTTCTTTCTGCCATTCTTCTTGAATTACAGTCACCGTCTTCAATAATTACTACGCTGTCGTGTATGCTCATAGTTACCGCTTATTAACTATTCGTTAATTTTATAAGGTTTATAATAGATTTTTTTAGTATTAAATAATGGGGTGTTTAAAGGCGTTTTATGCTATAAAAACGCCCTTTTTAGAAACGGAGGTTTTTAAATGACTGAGATTTTGGTTGTAAAGAGCAAGGTAAGAGAATACGCCAAAAAGAAAAAGATGAGTTTTGGCGGAGATGCAGCTGACACATTAAGCAAAGAGGTTGCAAGAATAGTTGACAAGGCAATAGAGAGAGCAAAGGCAAACAGAAGAAGTACAATAAAGGGCAGGGACATTTAAAACAGTGTGCCTACAACGCTAATTTTTATTTGCTTTGGCTTTTATTTATTTTTATATTTCAGTATTTATCCGATATAGCTTTCTTCAGGTGCTTCGCTACATTCTGTGTCTTCTTCCAGCTCTTTATTTGCTGTTTTTCTGGTTTTTATTTTTACGTCCACTGGGCCCAGATATTTGGATGTGACCTTTTTTCCTATTCTTACGGATTCATAGTAGTATTTTCTACCTTTGATGGTTTTTATGTGACGATTAGCCATAGCGTATTTATTATTCGTTGTAGTATAAATAATTTTGTGGTGTGTGGTGTAGAATACGTGTTAAATCATGCCTTGTTAACGATCTTGCTACCAACTGAGCCGTGGTTAGCTATCAGGAGCTCGCCACCGCATTCGCAGGCACCTTGCAACGGCATTCTTCTGTACTGACGGCTGCATTTTTTGCAGATTATGCTTTCCCAGCCATCTAGTGTTTGGTTCTCTACTGTCTGCTTTTCCTGTTTTTTGCTGACAGTAAAATCTATGTTTGGCTTTGCACGCTTGTTGCTTGGGTTCATTATGTCGTGGATGCTGACCTGGCGACCTGAACCGAGAAGTTCGCTCTTGGTGATGCCTACTGCATTCAGAATTCTTTCTATTGGCGGAAACAGCTGCGATTCCATGTAGTATTCTGAATCTATCTGCAGGCTGTGCTTTTTTGCATATGTTGGGTCTTCTGCTCTTTTTGACAGCATTTGATTGCCTTTTATTATGACAAAGTCTAATCTATCGCCTATTTTAGGCGGATCATGCGGGTTTCTTGTGGTTAGTTTTCTTGCAAGCTCTATATGCGGCAGCGTGCCTTCATATGCGTCAATGCTTTTGGTTATGCCTTTGGTAACTGTCAATTTTTCAAGCGGGATTTCATTCTTGCGAAGCTGTTCTAGGACGCGCCTGACCTCGTCTATTGCTTTCTTAAGGTCGCCTTCTTTCAGAACTATGTTTATTATGTTTTCCATGGTTTCTGTTACAAGTTGGCACCAGTCACGCCTTATGGTCTCTATGCCCTTCATCTCTATTTCGTTTTTCCATTCATTGCCAACTGATTCGAATTTCCAGCCAGCATATCTTTTCTTGGTTAATATTAGGAAGGAGCGGTAGATTTTTTCAAACTGAAGCTCAAGAAAACCTGGAAGGTTATCTGTCACGAACTTGGCTATTTTTTCCCCTTCTTTTTTTGCTTCATCCAGATCTTTAATATCGGTGCGCAGGAACATAGAATCAGTATCTGCATATAATACTTCAACTTTAAAATTTTCTTCCACGAGCTTTTTGGTTTTTAACAGGTTATCTCTGCCATAGGCTGTTACTGTGTTGGCCACATCTATCATATACAACCTTGCTCTTATGTAGCCTGTATAGCCATAAAATGAGTTAGACATGTCTTTTAGCGCAAGCTGCTTGGCATTAAGGATTCGTTTTTCCTCGCCGCTGGCTGTGCGCATAAGCTTCTTTATTTTTGACCTTGCGTCAAGCAACCTGCTCAGGACAGAAGGCAATATGCCTTCCCTGATTTTGGGATCAACAAAGCTTGTGCCTATTGGCGACTTCATAGCTTCTATTTTTTCATCTTTCATCAGCAAAGCATCTGGCGAGACATTATAGGTCCGCATTATTGAAGGATAAAGTGATTTGAAATCCAAAACCAGGATACAGCCATCTGCATGTAGTCCTTTTTTGGGTTCGAGCACTGTTGCGCCCTTGAGTTCTTTTTTCTCCCGTTCTCTTATTCGCCTGTTGAGTTCTGCCTGCGATGGTTTGGATGGCATGACAAAATTCATTTTCTTGAATTCGTGCAATATAATGGTTTCTATCCTTGCTGACTGACCGCCAAATGTGTCCTGAAGTAGCAAACCGGATATTTTAGAGAGCTCAAAGAATTTGTCCATAAGCCTTCTTTCCAAAAGCAGGCGCATATTTAACACTGCATCTTTTCTGCAGTATTCTATAAGTATGCTCAGCTGCTTTTTATCGCTGTTCCATAGCTTAGGCATGTCACCATATTCAACACTCAGCTTTTCTGAGTTTAGCAGTTTTTTTGATATGCTGTTTAAGTCATAACGCAAAAACTTTACCCACGGGTCTCTTTTTAATATCTGGTAGGGATCAACAACTACACGGCCTGTTATAGCGCAGTCCTGCACCAAACCAAAGGTTTTCATGTAGGCTTGCTTGTCTTTGCACCTGCCCAGATTAGCTGGCAGTTTGTGGCTGTTTAATCTTTCTAAAAGATAAGGCAGGTCAAAGTTATTGCAGTTGTAGCCTGTTATTATATCTGGATC
>CAIKBN010000124.1 GCA_903825675.1 uncultured archaeon | reverse complement strand
TATTTTATCTTTATCTATGCGCAAGCGTAGGAATGCGAGAAGGATCTTGTTTTTCATGTCTTCAAAGCTAAGGAATATTTCTTTGCCGCCTGAGGCATTGTACTCTATTTTATTCAGGGTTACTCTTTCTGGCTTTTTCCCTTTGATTCCGACTTCCCTGCAGCGTATGCAGTTGCAGCTGATGCCAAGCTTAGCCATTTTCGCATTGGTTAATTGCCTCAGGTTGGTTGTTGCTGGGCCAGCAACAACTTCTTTTTCTGAGATGTCTCGCATAATTCTCTTTATCCTTGTATATGGAGGAACGATTTTTTTCATTGCAATTAGAAGATCGCTTGCCTGGTCAATTGTTAATTCTTTATACTTGCCATTATTCCACAATTCATATAGCGTTGTACCTTGGATTACAAGGGTCGGATATATCTTTAGTTCATCAGGCATGTAATCAGGCAAGAAAAGCGCTTTGAAAAGCCTTAGCTCTTTTTTTAAGTTCATTTTTTCAAGTCCTGTTAAGCCAGGCATCCAGTGAACGCATACTTTAAGGCCTGCTTCTTTAAGCAGGCGAATGGCATATATATTTTCTTTTGTTCCATGGTTTCTTTTTATTTTCTTCAGTATTTTGTCGTCAGTTGATTGCACACCTAACTCGATCCTAGTACAGCCTAATTTTAGCATTTGTTTTATATGCGCCTTTTTACAGTAATCTGAACGCGTTTCTATGGTAAGGCCTATGCAGCGATTAGCTGCAGATTCGTTCTTCTTCTGCGCTTCAGCAAGGGTTTTGCATTCACTTTTATTAAAGGCATCTAGACAGCGCTGGACGAACTGCTCCTGATATTTTTTTGGTGTTATCAAAAAGGTTCCGCCCATTATTATAAGTTCGCATTTGTCTGTTGGATGGCCTATTGCTTTTAACTGCTTAAGCCTGTTCTGGACCTGCAGATAAGGATCGTAATTCAAACGTAATGCTCGCATGGTTGCTGGCTCTGAGCCTGTATAGCTCTTAGGAACACGTTGCCTGACACCTTTGGTGTCAATGTATTCGCCTTGCGGGCAGTAGATGCATGAACCGATACAGCTTTTTTTGTTCATCCACATTACAGCGATATTGGCAACGCCTGAGAGCGTTCTCGTTGGCTTGGTAAGAAGGAATTTCCTTATTTTTTCATCTTTGACAAAGTTCATGATATCTGCATTTTTTATTATTTTATCAAGCATGTATTTCTTTGAAATAAGCACCTTTTCTTTTTCCAGCGAGGCTTGGCTAGTTATCGTGCCTGACTTTATTTTTTCTAAAAGATCTTTACATGCATCCTGAAGAGACATAAGTTTATTAACAGAAAAAACAATATAAAATCATGTGGCAGATAAGTGCTCTCGAGATTGATATAACAACCAAGCTTATAGTAGCTGGCATACTTGGCATGTTGGTCGGCCTTGACAGGGAGATTCGCGGAAAGCCTGCTGGCCTCAGGACGCATATTCTGGTTTGTGTTGGTGCAGCGCTCTTTACCATAGTGTCATTAGTGATAGAAGGCGGTCTTGACACAAGAATAGCTTCTGGCATTGTCACAGGCATAGGCTTCCTTGGTGCAGGCATGATATTCCATGCAGAGAATAAGGTCAGTGGCTTAACAACAGCAGCAGAAATATGGGTGCTAGGAGCCATAGGCATTGCAGTCGGCTTTGGCTTGTACTTTGCTGCTATAGCTGCGACTATACTTGTTGTATTTGTCCTAAAGCCAGGCAAGATTTTAGAAAAACGAATGGATGAAAAGCTCAGGAAGAAGAGAAGGTAATTTATACTCTTTCTAATCAGTTTTTATATTTAACCTTCTTATGATTTTCCATGAAGAGCGAAAACATTGTTTTAATAGGTATGGCTGGTGTAGGTAAGTCTACTGTGGGCAGGGTGTTATCTAAAGAATTGAAATTTGCTTTCACAGATTTGGATGAGTACATACTAGAGAAAGAAGGCAGAACTGCACAAGAAATTATAAATACTGAAGGTGAAAGTACTTTTCTTGAAGCCGAAGCCAGAAGAATGTATGAAATAGATTTGAGGCGTAGGGTGGTTGCGCCTGGGGGTAGTATAATTTATATCTCTGGACTTATGGAATACCTAAAACAAAACTCCACTTTAGTTTATCTATATAATTCATTTGATGATATAGAGATCAGATTATCAGATAGATCATCTAGAGGTATAGTAGGCTTGAGAAACAAGTCGTTAAGAGAGGTATATGATGAAAGGTGTTCTCTTTATTCTAAATACGCTGATTTTACTGTAAATTGTAAAGGCAAAACAGCAGATCAGATAGCTAGGGATATATTAAATTATTTTGCCCAAAAGAACTAATTCTGCTTTATCGGCTTTGAGTGCTGCCATACCAGTTCAAACATAGGCTCGAAGATATTGGCTGTTGCATGGTCGCTCTGGCTCCATAATGCAACATCCTGTGTTGGGTGCACTTTAGCATCATCTGTCAGGCTCAGAAGGAATTCCTCGCCATCAACTGCATAGAACCTGCCAAGCATTTTTTCAACATGCTCTACATTTCCTATGTCCCTTATCTGTGCATATTTTGAAAGATCCTTTACTACACACATGGTCTGTTTATTTATCGGAGCAGCTATCTTGATTTTGACTCCGTTCTCTGAAGCCTTCTTTATAAGGCCTGCATAGTTGTTCATAAGCTCTATCAGGCCGTCAGCTGTTGTCATTAATTTGATGCTCTTCTTTGCCTTCTTGAGCATGGTTTCCATCTGCTGCATCATAAGGTATCTTCCCTTAAGAGTACCTGTCATATCTTCAGGCTTTACTGTTTTTATGTTATCCTTATGTATCTTTTCCAGCTCCTTTATTGCATCACTCTTTATCAGCCGCTCTATCTTGTCTGTAAGCTCAACTGCATCCTCATTTATCTTCTTTGTTGCCCTTTCCAAGGCTTCTCTCGGTGATTTTACAATATATTTGATAGGCTTTCCGGGCTGAATAACAATAAAGCCCTTGCCAGCCAGGCTTTCAAGAACATCATAGCACCTGCTTCTCGGAACATTAGAAATATCAGAGAGTTCGCCTGCAGTAGACGCACCTCTAGAAAGCAGCGCAACCCATAGATTCCTCTCGTATTTGTTCAGACCGATTGTTTTCAGAGAATCCATTGTTCTTTGAGATGCGACCACTTGACCACGACCTAACTAATTAAGTCTATGAAAAACTTTATAAATATATCTTTGGTCAGTAGTAAAAAGATTGCTATTAGAACCAACCGCCTTTTTCATTTTCCTTTTCCTTCTTGTACATCTCGTCAAGCTTTTCAACTATCTGTTCTGTTTCATCAACTGCTTTTTCATCATCGCGTATGCCGCAGGAGTTGCCTACACCGATTATTATCACTTTTTCATTCTTGCCTGCTCTTTCAACTGATTTATCTAAGGCGGTTTTAACCTTTGGCAGGGCTTTGTATATCTCTTTTTTCATTGGCAGTATGGCTTCTGTCATACCGACTTTTACGACAATACTGTCAATTGGTTTTTTCATAGGAAGAAGTACGTTTTCGATCATTTCTCTCTGTCCGATGCCACCCATGGCAAAGCCGACACCCTCAGCTACTGAGCCGGATTTCTCGCCCTCAAGCTTCTGAGCAGCATCTATGGTTATTATTCTGGCTATTTTATGTCTTTTCATTATCCAGCTGATGGCTTCGTCAATTCTTCCCAAATGCGGTGCCGGACCTTTGGCTTTCAGGACAAAGCATTTCCTGCCTTTTATTGTGGTTTCGCCAACTACAACATCCTCAGCTATCTCTTTGCTGCTCTTGATAAGAGAAGCAGCTACTAATGGCCCGATACCGTCGCCAATTGGCCATCCGTTCATGAAGGCCTCAGTGCCTTTGAACTCACCTTCAGCTATTTTTTCTATCAAAGGTAGCTGCATCTGAAGTATCATAGCAATCTGCAGGTTCTTGAATTTCTTTGCCAATTCAACATTGTGCCGAACGATCTTGGCTATCTGTCTAAGGCCTATGGCTGCTCTTAGCGAATAATTAATTTCCTGTTTTTCTTTATCGTTCTTTTTGCCTGCTATTTTATTGGCGAATTCATTAAACCGCGATTCCATGCCCCTTATAGTCTGGTCGATCTTTCTAACCAGGCCATACGGGTCTATGTTGGAAGGCTCGACAACAAAGAAGTCTGTAAACTCGTTTATATCGCTCTTCAGTTCTTTGGTTGGGTGTTTCTCCAGCTTTTTGGCTATCATCAAGTTGGCTTTATGCGACATTAATTCCATTTTTTTTGCTGACTGTTCCAATTTAAAGATAAGCTGTGAAAGCATTAGTCTTGGATAGAGAAATATTAATACGAAGAACATGAGGAACCATATAATTGTTCCGATGGCATCAGATTGCATTAGATACATTGGCATGACCTTAACTTTAGTACGTAATAATTATACAAAGACTATGATTTAATGAATGATAATCTTTAAAAAGGAAAATGTTTCTTGCTACTGCTTGTAGGAACATTTATTTTGAAGTTCTGAATAACTTTAAAAATACAAATTAATCTTTTTAAGCAGCGAAAGCTAATTCTTAGCATGGGCTTATTCAACTGGAAGCTTATTGCTACTGTTATAATAATATTAGCTGTCATAGCTGTTGCCTTGTCTATGCATCCAGCTATGGCTGACTTCATTGACAAGGTTTTTGACAAGTTAGCTGGCTCTGCTCCTGCCAAAGAGCCTGTAAGAAATGTCTCATTTATCCTAACATCTGATGAATACAATGATTTGTACTTTAGCGGGAATATAAATATCATACTTGATAGTGATAGTTTTTCTGCAGAGATGAGCTCTGGAAATATATCAACAAGCGAGAAAATAACCATAGTTGGTACAAGTATTTCAGGTCATGTAACTGGAAAAAATATTTTCTTTGAGGGCGACTTCAGCAGAATATCTACTGAAGGCACGTCCATGAGCTTTAATGCAGGTAGCATAAAAGCCAATTCGACGTTTAATACGCTAAGGATCGACAACCTGAAACTGGATAAGTTTGACATGGCAAGGGCCTCAGGGACTATAATGCTTGATAATGCCATGACAACTATAGGATACAAGAATTTGAGCATAAGCTATCCGTTGGCCAGTTTCATGTTCAATAACAGCCTGCATGTAGAAGGAATCGCGAATAAGATAACTGGCGAAGGCATTACGATTGGGCCATAGTTATTAAATACCATATCTTACATTTAATTTTCCATAACCAAGCTCAACTACTTCATTCGGTTTTAGAATAGTTTTATTTGAGCATTCACCACATGTTAATTCTAATCTATTACGTTTCAATTTCATATCATTGCCCGTATGTATCACATTGTATTTTTCAAATCTGCCATTTTTTTCATCCTTTTCAAAGCAATACGGGCATATAATAATTCCTGATCCCTCTTTTTTATTTCTATATTTTGCTCCTATCGTTTCTGGATATCTTTTCCCAAGAATTATTCTACATTCATTAAATTCAATTCTATCCCCAGCACCTTCACCAGCAAGAATTAGAACCATGTCAGCAAGTTCTCCTATTTGGCCTGCTGTAAAATCAGGCGTCCAGATTATAGAATTGTCAGGCATCGTCAATATTTTTTTATAAACTAAAGCAGTTAATTTTTTAAATTCTTCTCTTGATATTTTTTCATCCCACATAACCAATAAAATAAACTCAAACTTTATAAAACTTCCAGACAAAAAAATTTGTAAATCATCTGTAATTGTTATGTAATTTGTTTTATCGCTTCTTTTACTCCTTTTCTTCTTCATCCAATTCGTCTTCGTTTTCATTCTCGTACACTATTTCGTCTTCATCCCCTTCTTTTTCTATTTTTTTATATTTCGTTTCTTCCTCCTTTTCTAGTTCTTCAGGCTCGTTTTCTTCTTTTGTCAGCTCATCTTCTTTTACTTCCTTCAATTTAAGCTTCTTATTTTTTGGTTTCTTTTTTGCTTTCTTTTCAGTTCTCTCCTTTTCTTTCCTTTCCTT
>CAIKBN010000123.1 GCA_903825675.1 uncultured archaeon | reverse complement strand
TAATACTTGGCGGGTATCTGGTGATAAGGTCTAAGGATTAACTGAAAGGTTATATTAATATTGCAATTACTTTACAAATACTTGGTTTGCCTGAACGCGAGGATCATCGTTTGGCTTATGCTCCTATAGAACGTAAAGGTTCATATCAAAAATAGCCTTAGCTAGTTTTGCTGGCCGTGCATCCTTGCTTTATGAAGCTTTAACGATCGTATTGTAGGAAAGCTTTTTTTGCATACTGAGCATTCATACATGCCATAGCCTTTCTTGATTTCCCTTTTCTTTGCTGAGCGCTTCATCTTCCTGAATGGGTAATTAATAGGATTCGTTATATTTATTTTGCCACCTGCTTTGCAGGTCTCATCTGGCCTGCAAACGCCTATGCTGCTGTAGAACTGGTCGTTGTCGCAGTTGGAAGGAGTTCTCTGATTCTGCTGGTTCCATCTTAGCTGGCTTTTTAAGATACTGGTCGGTAAAGTACTCTTGTTCTTTTCGTTCCATTCAAATATCTTGCTCTCTATTTCTGGTTGTGACCAGTTCATCATTCTCAGGAAGCTGGCTAAGGTAAAGATGCTTCTTTTTCTGCCATCAGACAAGCCGCCTAAAATTAGCTTAAGGCATGGCGGGAATAAATCTTCCGGTATCTTTTTTTCCCAGTTGATTTTACTAGGTGCTGGTTTCCTGACTGCCTCTTTTTTTATTGAGGTGTCCCAATCCATTGCTGCTGTAAGCAGATTAATGGCTTCGTTCTTTTCTCCGTGGAAGAATTCATATTTTGCTGGTACTGGCGGAAGCTTAGATGGCTCTGCCATGTCAGGCGTGAATTTGTCTAGCTGATCTATATTTATCGGCATTGAAACAAGCCATGTTTTTTCGTTCAGTGAATAAGGCGCGCGGAACATATGGCGGTTGCCCCAGTTTTTTTCTATTTCAACAAAGTAGAAGGGGTCAAGTTTCTCAGGCGGCTCTTCGAGAATAGCTATAAGCTCTTTGGCGCTTTTTTTCTTTACAAGCTCCTTTATTAATTCATTTTCAATCTCCTTTCTTATGAAGCCTGCAATTATTCTAGGTATTTCAGGGTACATGCTGGCTAAGGGCTTGTAATTAATATCGTTTGGGAAGGATTCCCATGGCAGGCATATATGGAAGCCACGGCGTCCTGAGAATTTTATGCTGTAATTTTTGATGCTGTATTTTTCAAGCAGTTTGCAAACTAAAACTGCTGCAAGCTTTGCTTCGTCTAAACCGAGCTTAGAATCTATGTCTATTATTAAGTCAAAGCCTTTTCGAAGCTGCTCGTAATTCTTAGCTGTAAGCTGCATAGGCCGCTTCCAGCGTTCGACTGAGAAATGAAATGAAGTAACACCTTTTTTAACCATCTGTATTACATCATCGTGATATTGCAATATGTTAGGTCTTTGGTCATAAGTGCCATCGAAGAAGGCTCCGGCGACCTCTCGGTCTTTTGCATTTTTCAGAAGCTGTTCTATTATATCCTCTCGAGAATAATAATCAAGAAGCTGCTGGCGATTCATCTAACCACAATAGAATAGAGGCAGTCTTCTTTTTAAGTGTTTGGGGAGCGGCATAGTCATTTCGTGGCATATTTAAAAATTTCGGATATCTTGATTCTATGGAAATTATTGAACTTCAGACTTTTACTAATATTGTTAAATCAGGAAAGAGCCGAACATATCCTTCAGGTTTTCTTATAAATGGTGCTATTGTCAGACCTGGCCATTTGTCTGTGAGTATATACAGTTGTGATAACGGGCTTGAGATTAAAGACACGGAGCATATATATTTTGAGGGATGCCGTGTAAGTATAGAATATTTCAGTCCTAAATATATCAAAGATCTTGGCAGTCAATGGAATACTGGCTTTATTCGTGGTAAGAAAATCGATAATTTCGATGCTCATCGCACTGAAATGAAAGGTGAATTATATATAGGAGCAATGCCTGAATACAAAGAATATGAAATAATCTATCACGGTGATCCGAGCAACTTCATAATTCATTTTGATTTGAAAGAAAAATATAGTTTTATTAATAATTTTTTTGAAGAGATGATAAGAAACAGCAAATTAACGAAGAATGATAGAAAATATCTTAGCAGAAGGGTTCTTAGCATGCTTTCTAAAGATATCAAATAATTACTTTACCAGCAGCTTTGCCATTTCTATGGTGTATTTCCAGTCTTTTGAAGCTTTTTTCAAGAAAAAGCTTCTGCAAAAAGGAGGCTTCCGCCTTCCATGAATAAAAGTGATTATTTAACCAATAGCTTTGCCATTTCTATGGTGTATTTCCAGTCTTCTGGCAAGGTTCCTGTTCTAACATAATATTTGCCGAGTCTTCGTATCTTGGATTCTACCAGCTCTAAGGAATGCTTGCCTTTGGTGTCCTTTTTCTTCTCATTCAGATGCCTGTGCATATTAACTGCTTTTTTCATTAGGTTGTACATGTTTTCTGGGACCTCTGTTTTTATTTCAGTTTCAACTACTTTGCTGACTCTTAAACCAAGCATTCTTACATCAGGGATTCCGTACTGGTCCCTCAGGATAATGCCTATCTTGCTTTGGGTATTTCCTTCTTTGGCTAGCTTAAGTATTAGGCTGCTTATCTCTTCCTTGTCGTATTCTAACCATTTTGCTTCTTTGCTTTTGGGCGGCTTATGTGAGCCGCTTTTACCATGACTTCTGCTGTGCATCTTGGCCATAATCAACAACTATTTTTTATTTCGTATTCTTAAACCATAATCTGTTTCGTTTATTGGCGTTGCGTATAATTCTAGAGACAATTTATTATTTTTGAATGCCTCTGTTATCGTTTCAACAAATTCCACTAACATATATCTTGGGATTATACAATGATAATGGCCAATTTTTTCTACAATTTTTGTTATTCTATAAGTATCTAACATATATATTATCTTTTCCTGTATCTACCCTTTTTTGCGAATCAACTGACGCACAAAGTGCGTCAATCTGTTTCGTCTAGACCATATTATCTTTTTTTGTATCGTCCTCTCTTTTCTATTGCAGATAATGTTTTAATAACTTTATCTGAGTCTTTATAGCCTTTTCTGTAGGACTTTAAAACTGCATTCCAAGTTTCTTCCATTATATCGAAGTGCGTGGATTCCAAGGCCTCGCGAAGAAGGTATAGATCAATGGCTTTGTCTTCGGTTTTGTGGCTGAAAAAACCGAGGCCGAAGTCAATTAAGAATAACTGAAGCTCGAACTGCTCGTCGGTTTTATTTGTGCTTTTTAAAATCATGTTCGAAGTTGTAAGATCGCCATGGATTATATTATAGTTGTGCAGCGTTGCTATTGTCGAACCGATTTTTTCTGCAATTTGGTTGCAATTATCTTTGTTTAAGGCTTCTTTTACTCTGCTTCCTGCAATAAACTCCATTTTTATTGTAAAGTCTGTTTGATCCAATACCTTTGGAGCTGCTATGCCTATACGGCTAGCTTCCCTGAGAAGGTTGGCCTCACTTCTTGTTCTTTTTTTTCTTAATTTTATGTCTAGCTCAGGTATTCTGTAGCTTTTTTTTATTCTTTCCTTTGTCAAAAAGTCGTTTTTTTTCAGTATTGCCTCAGCACCTTGTGCGATTACTCTATTCATATTTAAGATTTGTCTGTTATTTTTTTATACTTAAACAAGTAAATAATCGACATATAATTTACTTGTTTGGTATATCGTGAACCAATATATGAGATGCCCTTTGTAACCATGGACTAAAGTC
>CAIKBN010000122.1 GCA_903825675.1 uncultured archaeon | reverse complement strand
ATGTAAGAGGAATTTACAAAAAAGACCTGACTGATAAAACAATGGAAGGCATAGGCAAGGTTCTTGGACATATTGCAAGAGAGAATGTTGCTGTTGGAATGGATATGCGCACGTCGAGCCCGAAACTGCGCGAAGCATTTATTAAGGGCGTAACTGCTAAAAAGAAGGTTTATGATTTAGGGCTTGCTCCTATGGGAGCTGCTATGTTTTACGCATGGAAACACAAGCTAATGCTTGCATACATAACTGCCTCACATCTGCCGAAGGAGTGGAATGGCGTTAAGTTCTTTCATGCTGATGGTATTGGATTCGTAGAAGAGGAGAACTTCAGAGTAAGGGATATTTTTTTAAGAGGAAAAAATATTAATGGCAATGAAGGTCGGATTACTTTAGTTGATAATAATAAAGCAAATAATGATTACAAAACTTACCTGCGCTCTAAAATAAGAATGAAAAAGAAACTCAGGATTGTTATTGATTGCGGGAATGGCATGGCTGGCATTATTGCGCCTCAGCTATTCAGGGAAGCAGGGTGCGAGGTTTTTACAATATTTGATAAATTAGACGGAACGTTTCCTAACAGAGACCCTGAGCCAACAGCTGAGACGATAAGCGAGCTAAAGAAAGAGGTAAAAAAGAGAATGGCTGATATCGGAATTGCTTATGATGGAGATGCTGACAGGATGCTGATAGTAGATGATAAGGCGAGGGTGGTTGTGTCTGAGCAGATTGCATATTTTGTTCTTTCAGAATTACTAAAAAAGGAAAGCGGACCGATAGTTGCTAATGTTGAATGCACAAAGGTTGTGGATGATGTTGCATTGCAATACAACAGAAAGGTTTTTCGCATAAGGGTTGGCCACCCATATCTTGTCAAAGAAGCAAAAAAAAGAAAGGCAGCTTTTGGCTTAGAAAGCGCTGGGCATTTTGTGCTGCCGAGCTTGGTGCCGTTTGATGATGCTCTTGCTGTGAGTTTTTATGCAGTTAGCGTTTTAGCGAAGAGCAAGAAAAAACTTTCTTCTATAGTTAATGAGATACCAAGCTACTTCTTTGAACGGATAAATTTCAACTGCGCAGACGAAAAGAAATTTGAAGTAATTGATAAACTTAAAACTGAGCTAAAGAAGGAATATCGTAAAATCAACGAAATGGATGGGATAAGGCTAGATTTTTCTGAGGGCTGGGTTCTGATAAGGGCATCTAACACAGGGCCGACTATAAGGTTAACAGTCGAGGGAAAGACAAAGAAGGGTTTTGATGAATTAAAAAAAAGATTTAATGAGAAGCTTAGATCGGGTCTAGCTGTGACATGAATTTTCTGCTTTCTTCCAGGGATCCGAAATCGCCGATGTCAAACCAATATTGATCAAAGACAAAGGCGTATACCGCGTCTTTGGCTATAAGCCATTTAAGGAAATTGCCTGGTGCATCTTTTGGGTTGCCTTCTAGGATATATTTTTGTAAAAGCTTTATTGTTTTTTTCGGGAAGATATAGCAGCAGGTGGACGCCAGCGTGGATGCTGGTTTGGTTGGTTTTTCTTCAAAGGCTATGATTTTACTTTTGGTGTCTATGCTAAGTATTCCATAAAGCCTTGCTTTGGCCAGGTCTTTGATATCAAAGGCAGCTACAACAGGCTCGTTTTTTGATTGGAAGAATTTTATAAAATCCTTCATGTAGAAACCGAACATATTGTCCCCGGCTATTATCATGCAGTCGTCATCAATACGCTTTTTCTCAATTACGTAATTTATTCCAGCTATTGCACCAAATTTTTCTTCTTCGTTCATAGTAGGTTCTGTTATAATTGATATCGGTATTTTAGTGTTGGTTGTGTTTGCCCATGCATGGAAGTCATGCTCGAATTTTTTGTTGGTAGAAACAACAATTTCATCGATTTCATAGACATGCTTCATTTTTTCAACAATATGGCTTAGTATCGGCTTGCCTGCTATGTCTAACAAGGCTTTGGGCTTATTTTTCGTCAGTGGCCACAACCTTGTTGCATAGCCGCCACAAAGGAAGATTACTTTCATTTTCAAAACCTTTTTGAAAAGAGATGCGATATTTTATTTAATGCACCTCATGACAATAAAATGACTGCAGGGGTTTTTATAGATTAAGTAAGGCTGAAACCAAAACACAGGAACATCAAACTATTTTTTCAACAGACGAGGCAATTATTTCCAGTTCATTTTTATAAAATGCTACTTTACCTGTTACTTTGATTTTATCACCTTTTTTTAGTTCGGTATTAAGAGTGTTTGCATCTTTTTCAAACACGACTACATTTATTGCCTCATTGCTGTTAAGGTCAGTTAGCTCAATAAAGATATTGCCGCTATTAACTGCATAGGATGATATATTACCGTTAGTTATTACTTCGCGGCCTACATAGGATTGTGATATATCCAAGATGCTTAATTCTTTTGGCTCTATAAACTGAACGATAAAGAAGAGGGCGATAACGCCGATTACTGACATTGCTAGGCAGAGTTTCATTAGTTGCGGATCGGAGAGCATTAAAGTAATATGAAAAGAAAGCTTAAATATCTATAGATATCTATAGATATCTATGAAAACAAAACAAATCAATCTAAAACTGCCAGAAAATTTGCTAAAGACAGCTCAACTTTACGCAAAACAATACGGATTCAAAAACGTTCAGGAATTAGCTGCTGAGAGCATGAGGGAAAAGATATTTGAAAAGGATGTCTTTGACGAGACTTTTAGTGATAAGGAAATCGAACTTATAGATAAGTTAACAGAGGTTTCAATAGCTAAAAAACACTTAGGGACTGAAAAAGAACTCTTGAAGGCATTAAAATGAACTTTGAGATTATCCCAACAGAGTTATTTCTAGAACAGCTGAATAAAATAGATAATAAATCTAAAAGAAGCATAGAATCTAAGATAGAATTAATAAAAATTAATCCATACAGATATAAGAGAATCCATTCCAAAAAATTTTCTAAGGCATTTAGAATAAGGCTTAATATCTGCAAAGAAGAGACAAGAATGATATATGTTGTAATTGATCCGAGAATAATTTTGGTCGGTCTTTTGCAAAGAAAGAATAATTATAAAGATCTAGATAATTATTTGAGAAAAATCAGCTAATAATCTAGAACCTGTACTCCTCGAGCTTGTAGATCTGGGTGACTAAAACTTCTTTCCAGTCGGCGATTATGTCTGAGAATTTCTGCTTGATTTCTATTTTCATTTTATCCAGCTCGATGGTGTCTTTGGCTAGAAGCACTATATAAACATCATAGTCGCCCAGCATGGACATGAGGTCGATTATGCGCGGGTTCTTTTTCATGGTGCTGATAAATTCATCATAGCGATCTTTGGTGACGTTCATTAGTTTAATGTAGATATGGATACCAAGCGACAAACCATATTTATCCGGGTTTGGCTGAATGGTATACTTGGCTATAACACCGTCTTTTTCCAGTTTTTCTATTCTTTTTTTCGTAGAATCGATAGATAGTTGTACCTGCCTTGCTATTACAGTCAGCTTAGCTCTTGCATTTTCGCCAAGAATATTCAGTATTCTTCTGTCTTTCTCATCCAACTGTCTTATTTTTTGAGACGAACCCCTTAATTCAGTTGACATAATCTTAATTATTAAGATAATTATTTAAATTTACCTTATTTTTAAGCCACTTTTTCTCAAAACTATATATTTTCTAAGAGTATATATATTGCTACTATGGGGTGGTAAAATATGGAGGAAAAAATGTCAGAAAAGAGCAGAAGCGGTTTGAGGTTTGATAAGGGCGAGACATGGCCTGGTGCATGGTCACTTGGCACTGGTGTTATACAGTTCTCAGGTAGCGGCAAGGCAGACTGTCTGGCTGTAATAAAAAGTCCGCCTAGTTTCCAGGTTGGGTGAATGGTGATGATATGAAAACACAAAATGTTTATCAAACGCTAAATAAATGCTTAGATGAATTAAGCGGGTCTGATTTAGCACTGAATGTTAGGGACGGAACATTGTCTGCAGATTTGCATGCATACTATAATGAGGTAGGCAAAAAAGAAGGTTGGCTGAAGCCTGAGTATGCAACACCACTATCGCAGCAGGACGAGACCAATAAAATAAAAAACGTTGATGCTGCAAAGGATGTGGTTCAGTATTGGTTAAGCCAGTTCGATCAATTAACAGACGAAGGCTTCTTAATGGATGCGATTATACGTTCAGTTTCATACGAAGCAAACAGAGGAGACCCGAATTTAGAAGCAGCTGCAGATTCCCAGCATGAGCAGTGGAAAAGATTTATCGGAACATATCAGAAAGAGAGAGTTACTCCTGGAAACCCGAAATTCAGGGAAGCAAATTATAATCAATATAATGCGGCTTATTCAGGATTAAACGAGAAAGAAAAAGACCAGGACAGATTAATTGTCGCAGTAGTAACAGACAGGGTTCTTGAGAGATCAGACATAGGATATGAAAGACAGATCAACGTGTAGCATATCAAAAGAACAATAATTTGCTTTATTTTTTGATTTTAATTTTGTTATGAGGTGAATTGAAAATGGGTAAAGAATACAAAGGAAAAGAAGGTCCTGTAGAGCTTACTGGTTTTGAAAGAGGCCAACTATCGGATGCATATAGTGCAACAACTGCTATTCGTGCCTTAGAAGCTTATGCAGGGCTTTTTGACAGTTTAGATGACAGATTAGAAAAAGGCAACGAGGCAACAGGTTTCTATGTAAGAGAATACCAAAACAGGGAAGCATCAGAACTAAGACAACCTGACAACCCAGCAGATGAAAGAAGACTTGAATTGATGAAGACTTCTTTTCTAGTCCGTCGAATGTATCCAAAGGATGTAGCTGATGCATTAATTGGCATGACGCTTTTTAAGGATCCGAATACGCGACGTGAATAAGTGATGTGAATTGAAATGACTTATGAAAGTATGATCAAAAGATGGGAAGAATTGGTCAAGATACGTAGTCAGGCTTTTGAAGAGAGCAGAACGTCAGATCCAGTTGTCGCTTATTTTGCATTCGGTCTTGGAAGTGAACATAAACCCCCTACTGAAGAGCTTGAACATAAAAGGGATGATTTACTGCGTATGCATGAGAAATTGGAAAGAACAAAAAACAATTTAACAAGAGCAAGAATTCTGTATGGCATTGATGATACTGAGCTTAGTATAAGAAATATGGATACAGATAAAAAACTCAGGAGCCCTGTTATTAAGGGCATTTATAGTAAATCTGACTTAAGAAAATTTAGGCAATACTTTTCAGGATGCCACCATCCTGACGGGATCTTCCCTGAATCACGAAGCATAACGAACAGCACTTCCATAGGATGGTTTGGAGATTATTCCAATGATCCAGTGCATAATATGTTGAAAGAGATGTGGAGGTCATTTTCTGAGAGGCCTAGTTTCGGTGAAATTATTGCAATTAAAATAGACGGCAAAGAGCAACCAGCGTATGAAGTTGCAAATATGCTTATGCAGCAGATAGAGGATAGGCAGATGACAAAAGAGACATACATGAGCATTCTTGAGGGAACACATCCTTTGGTAAGGACATTCTATCTTTGCCGAATAGATTACGGGCTTGGTATCGGTCCTGATAATACAAAAGATCTGATAAAAGAGCAGAAGGCGTACTGATCATTTATTTTAGCTCAAAAACCTCGAGGTCTTCATATTTTGGGCCACGTGGAGTGAGCGTGCTTTTTTTGAGCTTTATTTTGTCTACATTAAATGAACCAAAGCTTTCTGTTTCGTATCGCTTGATTATATTTGCGATTATATCTTTGCTGCGCGGCGAGCGGACGCGGGCTATGGTCAGATGAGGTATAGCTTCTTTTTCTGGTTCTCCTATATCTTGCAAGGCATCTGCAACAGCTTTGTGTAGGTTAGCGAAGTCCTGGGATTTTGAGCCAATCCATATGACACGGATGTAGGATGAGCTTGGAAAGACACCTACACTGCTGAGTAAGATGGAAAAGGATGGCAGGTTGCTAGCAATTTCAGATAACCTTTGGTTTACTTCTTTTATGGCATTTTCTTCTAGCTCGCCTAGGAACTTCATGGTGAAGTGCAGGTTCTTTGGTTCTACGAGCTTTACGTCACAGGATGAGAGCTGATCCTGCAGTTCTTTTATTCTTGATTTCAGCTCTTCAGGTATATCTACAGCAACAAAGCAGCGCATAACTATGTAATAATGCGATATTCTTTAATAATTTCAGGCATTTAAGAAAACTGTGAGAGCTATTATATTATTTTTGATAAGATGACTAAATTACCCAAAAGTATGAGGAATTTGGCTAAAGTAAGGTAAGGTAAATTTTATATAGTCAGCTGGCTAATTTATTCCTGTGTGAGAGTGTATGGGAAGGAAAAAAGGCTTTGACAAGAAGAAGATAGGAGCTATTATTAATGTATTAGCTAAGAATCCAGATGGTATATGGATAAGGCAGATAGCAAGATATGCCAGGATACATCATTCTACTGTCACTAAGTACGTTGATACGGTACTAAAACCACTGGTAGAGGATGTCAGCTTAGGCAACAGCGGCAAGCCGCTGCTCAGGGTCATAAGGCTTAAGCCTTTTGTTATTGAGAGGCTTGGCGAGGGTAAGACCATAGATCATGTACTGAAATTACTGCAGCTAATCGACAAAATAGCCTAATTCTTGAATATTGCTCGAATATTAATTGGTTATGCTTATTCTTTTTTGGCTTGAAAAGACCAAATCTTGGTTTTATTGCCTTTAAATCATATATTTTGCTTTTATTTTTCTATTTTAATGGTTTTTAGCCTCACGAAATAGGTTATAACGCTCACAAATTGTGAGGTGTGAGATATGGTTTTTGTGAAGGTTTTGTGAAGTTCATTGTGAACTTGATGAATGTTTCATGGATTTTCATGAAGGTCTTGTGAAGATGCATGAAGACTTCGTGAAGATCTGTGAATGTGTATGAAGGAAATATGAACATTTCATGAAGGTCTCACAATTTTTAAGAATATGGACTTAAGAATCTACGAAAACTCACAAACAAAAATTTATTACAATTAAAAACCATAGTAAAACCTCACAACCTTCATTTTATCTTCATTTAGGCTTCATAAACCCTTCATAAATACTTCACGAACTTCATTTAGTATATTTTAGTGTTCATGATGTTCACGTGAACTTCATGTGAATTCATAATATGAAGTTCATGAAATGATAAAAATGTTCATGAAGTGTCTGTGAAGATGGTTTGGAATTGATGAACTTCACGGAAAAAAATATGAACTTGAGTAACTAAATGCTTAATAATAATCGTTTCCAATGAATAGATATGGACGAGGAAAATGATAGGGATAAGAATACGGTACCAATACCCGAGTTTTTAGGGAATAACAAAGATGCTCAGGCAGAGGAAAATGATGAAATAGAATATTCTGAGCAGGATGATAAAGACAAGGCATTTAGACAGGCCCAAATAACTGAAAAAGTGCCTGAAAAAAGAAATGAAAAAGCAGACGAATTGCTGGGAAATGCCTCAGGGGCAACTAAACAGGAGAATGTGATAGATTGGTTCAAGAAGCTTGGCTGGTCTAGAAGCCCGTTTACTTTTAGCATATTACCATCGCTTTTTGTTGGCTACAAGGAGCAGCTAGAGAAGGCTATTGTTTTAATCAAAGAGGGTCACAAGCTATTTCTTGTTATAGGCCCTACTGGTTCAGGCAAGACTAGCATGCTTAAATGGATAGTCGGGCATGTGCCAGGCAATGATTATATTTATATTGGAAAGCCGCCACAGAGGCCTGAGGATTTTGTTGGAATATTTAATGACAGGTTTAAGAGCCCTTGGTACCTACGGATTTTTAGGCCATTTATCTCTAACATAAAAAGCCTTTATCAGGTTCCGGAATTCCTGAATAAAAAACTTAAAAATAAACGCCTAATTGTTATGTTTGATGAGGCGCATGAAGCTAGCTTGGATGTACTGGAGTGGCTGCGCGTTTTAAGTGACCAGGTTGATAACATGTGTGTTATTGCTTCTGGCCTGCCTGTTATTGATGAAAAGCTCAATGAACTGGAAACATTTAGAAAAAGAATAGCTGCAAAAATAGAGCTTTTATATCTAACAAAAGAAGAGACAGCTGAATTAATAAAAAAGAGGATAGAAAGTGTTGGCGGTTCTGGAATAGAGCCTTTTGATATGCAGACCATAGAATTGATCTATGATAGAACAGGTGGTTTTCCAAGGGAGATTCTTAAGGTTTGTGATGATCTTGTGAACAGGGCTTCAAACCTTGGAAGGAGCAAGATAACGCAGGAGCTGCTTATGCTGGATATTCGGGAAAAGCCTAAAACCATTTCACTAGATATTATAGAAAAAATGACTCCAATGCAGAAAAAAATAGTTGAGATGCTTGGCAGAAAGGCAAGCACACCTGGTGATATTGCCAACATGACAGATCTTAAAAAATACAAGAGCAGACAGCATGCTGTAAGGAGCATTAATAATATTCTGAAGGTTTTAATGCAGGATGGCTTTGTAGAAAGGAAGAGAAGTGACAAGGCCTTTGTGTATCAGCTTTCACCAAGAATAAAAACCTTGGTAGTAAAGTCATAAAAAAACTGCATTTATCCCTAACATAAAAAACCAGAAAATGACATACTCTTTGCTTTCTTTGTTTATGCCTTTCTGAATTCTTGCCATGCATCCAACATATCTAGGTGTGGTTTTCTGAAGAATTCAAAAATGATAAAGCTATTTAAGTTTTAGATGAATATATTGATACTATAAGGTGATAGAATGGTAATGAACCGAGGAAGGGAAATGATTGGCAAGATAGTTGTTTCTGAGGAAACAGGAAGAAAATTCGGTGTTGTAGGAGACATAAACTTCGTGTCTGAAAGCGGGGAGTTGCTTAATATTGTTATTGTAGAGCCAACCAAACACAGCGACGAACTGAATTTAGAGAGAGACGACAGCAACAGGATGCTTATACCATTTTCTGCTGTCAAGAGTGTCGGTGATTTTGTAATAATCGCTGAGAAAGAGATTGTTTAATTTTTCGCTTAATTTTTGATTTTAATGAAAAGACCTTATTATCTCTAACATAAAAAACCAATAATAAAATTTTTATTTTTGACTTCTACAGAAAACCAATACTGCAAAGACAAGAAGTCATAAAGAAACCACTGCCTTTAGGCAGTGGTAGCAAAGAGGATTT
>CAIKBN010000121.1 GCA_903825675.1 uncultured archaeon | reverse complement strand
TCATGGAAGCTAAATCCCTTGCATTGGAAGCAAACATAATTGACAAAAGCATAATAGGCGAGCTTCTTATGAAAGCTGTAAGAGAGACCAACGAATTAAAAACGCTTGTGCCAGAGGCACCAAAAGAAGCAATGCCTAAATCAAAATAATATTAATACATATGGAGGAATCAAAAATGAATTTGGTATATGGAGCCCTTCTGCTTCATAGCGCTGGAAAGCCAGTAAACGAAGAGACTATGAAAAGGCTTGCAGATGCAGTAGGTGAAAAAATAGAAGAAGTACAAATAAAGGCATTAGTAGCTGCACTAGAAGGAGTTAACATAGACAATGCAATAAGCAAAGCAGCCATGCCTGTAGCTACTGCAGCACCAGCAGCCCCATCAGCAGAAGCAGAGAAGACAGAAGAAGTGGATGAAAAAGAAAAGGAAAAGAAAGCAGAAGAAGCTGCCGAAGGATTAGGCGCGCTGTTCGGGTAAGTTTGCTTTTTATTAGTTTTAAATCCCGCTTTTCTATATCTTATTAGTGGTGCTTTCGTGAAAGAAGAGCTGAAGAAGAGGTTTTCAACCAACCCTGATAGATATTACAAGGTAAAATTATTCGATGAAGCAGGTTTTAAAAGAAAGCGATGCAAATGCGGCAGTTATTTTTGGACCATTGACGAGTCGCGGGAGCATTGTCCTAATCAGCCATGTCAGGACTACGAATTTATAGGCAATCCAGCTACCAAGCAAATGGATTACATAGAAACATGGAAGCTTATAGAAAAATTCTTTGTAAAAAATGGTCACACCTCAATTCCTTCTTATCCTGCAGTATGTAGGTGGTTTCCAGGCCTTTATTTCACTGTTGCCAGCATAGTCGCTTTTCAAAGATCAATAGCAGGCAAGACAACGTTTGAATTACCAGCTAACCCTTTGATAATACCGCAGACCTGTCTGAGATTTCCTGACATAGAAAACGTAGGCAGAACAGGAAGACACTTAACCAATTTCATTATGCTTGGTCAGCACTCTATGATAAATAATAAAGCAGGCGATAAAGCAATTAATATAGTAGGTAAAGGTTATTGGAAAGACAGATGCATAGAATTAGATTACGAATTGCTTACACGCATCCTGAAAATCAAGCCAGAAGAAGTGGTTTTTGTTGAGGATGTGTGGCAAGGCCCAAGTGCCTTTGGCAGCTCTCTTGAGTATTATGTTCGTGGTTTAGAATTAGGCAATGCTGTATTTACCGAGTTCCTTGGAACTCCGAACAACTACAAAGAAATGGACCAGAAAGTAATAGACATGGGAGCTGGTCTAGAACGCTTTACATGGCTTTCTCAAGGAACGCCAACATGCTATGATGCAATATTCGGTCCTGTGATAAAAAAGCTGACAAAGCTTGTTGACTATGATAAAGAATTGTTCTTAAAATATGCAAAGCTTGCAGGACGTTTTGAAGGTGGAAACGAAACTGAAATAGCGAAAAGGCTTTGCATCAGTTCAAGTGAACTTGCAAACCTAAAGCCGCTAGAAGCCTTGTACGCCATAGCAGATCACTCTAAAACCCTGCTCTTTGCAATAACAGACGGTGCTTTGCCAAGTAATGTAGGTGGGGGCTATAACCTGAGGATTATCCTGAGGCGTGCACTGGGCTTCATAGAAGAATTTAATTTCGATGTCAATCTCAAGGACGTGTGCAAAGAGCATGCATTATATCTGAAGCGAATGAATCCGAGATTAGCTGAAAGCTTAGACGAGGTATATGAAATACTTGACGTGGAAAAAAAGCGGTTTAACGAAACAAAGAACCGTTCAGTAAAGGTAATAGAAAGCCTGGCAAAAAAAGGCTCAATAACATCAGAAAAATTGATAGAGCTTTACGAATCCAATGGCATAACACCAGAATTAATAGAGAAAGTAGCAGGCAAAAACAAGCTTAGCCTAGCTTCAGAGAAATTTTATTCGAAAATTTCCGAGAAGCACCTATCAGAAAAAGCAGAAGCAAAGATTGAACTGAACTTAGAAGGCCTGCCAGCAACCAGGCTGCTATTCTATGAAAACCAGGATAAAACAGACTTCAATGCTAATGTTATTAGGATAATTGATAAGAAATATGTTATTATCGATCAAACCTGTTTTTATGGTAGATCAGGCGGCCAGGAACCTGACCACGGCTTTTTAGGTGGTTGCGAAGTATACGATGCGGAAAAAATAGGCAATATAATATTGCACCACGTCAGAAAACCTGAATTCAAAGCAGGTGATACAATCAAAGGCAAGATAGATCCAGAACGAAGGTCACAGCTAACCAAGCATCATACAGCAACGCATATAATAAATGCAATGGCAAGACAGGTTTTAGGCAATCATGTATGGCAACACAGCGCCTTCAAGGATGTTGATAAAGCAAGGCTTGACCTAACGCACTACGAATCATTAAGCAATGAAAAAATAGAACTAATAGAAAAACTTGCCAATGAAGTTGTAAAGAAAAATTTTATTGTAAAAAAAATTGTTCTGTCGAGAATGGAAGCAGAAAAGAAATATGGCTTCAGGATTTATCAGGGTGGCGCAGTCCCGGAAAAAGAGTTGCGCATAATAGAAACCCCCTTTGATGTAGAAGCATGCGGTGGTCTGCATTGTAACAGCACCGCTGAGGTCGGTGAAATAATGATAATAAAATCAGAGCGTGTGCAGGACGGTATAGTCCGCCTAGAGTTCACAGCTAACAAAGCAACAGAGAAAGCAAAAACTAAGCAAAAAAAAATACTTGATGCGTGTAGTAGCTTGTTGCATGTTCCGGAAAAAGACCTGGTAAAAGCAGTAGAGCAGTTATTCGAGCACTGGAAAGAACTCAGAAAAACGCAGGAAAAGAGGCTTGAAACAGCAGCTGAAAACAAAGTAAAGCTGCTTGAAAAAAATATAGCCAACAACATCCTTATAGAAAAAATACATGCAAACATGAATGAACTTCAGGCTATATCCAAGGCCTTGTCAAATGATAACAGAATCCTGTTATTGTTCGGCTTATCTGACAAGATATATGTATTTGCCTCTGCTGGCAAGAATACAGGAATAAATATAGGTAAAATTGTAGAAAAAGTCTGCAAAGATCTTGGCGGCAAAGGTGGCGGCTCCAGCTACCTTGGCCAGGGCATAGGCATAAACAAAGAAAAGCTGGATAATGTAATTAAAAAATTAAAGGTAGATCTACTATGAGATGCCATATATTTCATGAAGCATCTCAATTCAAAACTATAATTTATAAGGTGTTTTGAAAAATGAATGAAAGAAAGATTATTAATGAATTAATTAGAATTCTCAAGGTTGACGAAGAAGACCTGCCTAAAACCATCCAGAGATTCAAAAAAGAAATAGAGGAGTTCAAGAAAAATATCAATAACTAGAATTTGTATTATTAACTAAAGTATTATTGCTTTCAAGACTTGCATTATTTATAGTCTCGTTGCCTGATGTTGTATTATTTGCAATTTCTGTAAAATTCATATCCGCAATCACGCATTCCAAAGGAGCGCTAAGCAGTATATTGCAAAGCGACTTCTGCAACTCTTCCTCTGTTATATTATATAACATATCCTCTCCGTTAAGGCTCATTATTTTTATATACGTCTCATTAGACTGTATTTTCTCAACTATTAACTGTATTTGATCGTTAGTTGTCTTGAACAAATCAGGCAGCTGGTCAACCAAAGGTATAACCTCGCTGAGATTTATATAATAAAATTTCACAAAGGTATAGCCGTTTGTGTAATATTCATATTCTGTATTAGAATCAAGCTCTCCGTCAACAACGAAGTTATCCAGTGTTTTAGCTTTTATTTCTGGCTGTTGCCCTGTAAATGATGTAATTACATAAGCTATAGAAGATAACCCAAAAGTTAGTACTATGGCAATTGCCATTATTCTTTTTTGCGTGCTTTTCCTCGTAATTATCCCCTCATATAACTGTACGCAGACATAGCAGCTATAGCACCATCAGCAGAAGCAGTTATATCCTGCTTTAGCTGGCCAGTGCTTATGTCACCTGCTGCAAATATGCCTGCTATATTTGTTTTTTTATCGCAGTCGGTCTTTATAAAACCGTTATCATCCAATTCAATTCCAAGGCTCTTAACTAATTCTACAACAGGCACAGATCCAACCTCTATGAATATGCCATCCACCTTTATCTTTTTTGATGTTTCTGTCTTAAGATTTTTTAATTTTATAGCCTCGACGAAGTTCGTGCCTGATATCTCTTCAGCTATGCTCTCAAGCTCTAATTTTATTTTATTTTCGGAAAGCTTATCTTGCAGGGCCTTCTCAGCCCTTAAGTCGTTCCTTCGGTGTATCAGATAAATATTATTAGCACCCATCTCTCTTAGTGCAAGCGCTCCTTTTAAGGCAGAATCGCCGCCTCCAATAACAGCAACATCCCTGCCATTGAATAGCGGTCCATCGCAAACAATGCAGTAAGAAACACCCTTGCCAAAAAACCTGTCTTCCCCTTCTATATTGCCCTTCCTGTGCTGCAAGCCCATGGCAAGAATAAGCGCCCTGGCTTCATATGTGCTTTTTTCAGTCTTTACAATAAATACCTTTTTTTTTGTCATCGAAACAGCTTTGTCATCAATTATTTTTACACCACTCTTTTTTACATGTTTTTTTATGCTATTCAAAAGTTCCAGCCCAGATGTCTTTTCAATGCCTGGCCAATTCTCTACATGGTGCGTTATGGCAAGGTTGGAAAGCTGTTCTGGGTTATTAAGCACTACAACATCCAAACCCTGCCTCTTTGCAAATAACGCAGCTGTAAGGCCAGCAGGCCCAGCACCGATTATTATTATATCGTACATATCTATCCCACTAAAAAGTCATAGTATAATTCTCAGCCAATAAATAAAAAACTAACACGTTGTATGAATTCTGGCAGCCACCTTCTTTCCCGACCTTGCAAGCTCCTGAAAGCTTTTTAGTGCCTCAGGCGTCCGTAAAGCTATAAGCCCTATTTTATGTTTTTCTGCCTCTTGCTTGATTGCATCGCTTATCTTGACACAGCTACTAAAGCCTGTTCCGAAGATTATTAACTCCGGCTCTCTTAGCATAATATCCTGAAACTCGTCTATTGATGGGTTATGGCTCTTCTCTGCTGCAATGCAATCATTCCAGAAGAGAATAAAATCATCATCCGCAAAGGTTTTTTCATTTACCTGGATATTCCCAAACTCTACCTTCTTAATCTTTGGTATTTTCATGAAAATAGTAGAACAGCAATGCTTAAAGACATTACCTACCTGGAGAAAAGCCTCTTTATAGCCAGGAACCTTGGCTCCTCAAAATCCTTTTCTGCCAGTTTCGATGCCAGGCGCTTAAATCCCATTGCTGATCTGGCATATGGATATAATTTTAGTAGCGGCGTCTCATTGGCAATGCTCTTCCTGACATTCTCGTCTTCTGCTATCTCGCCGATAACAGGTAACTCGCATGTTAGCTCTATTTCCTCTGGCTTGACCTCATAATTCTTTTTGCCTATCCTGTTGACTATAATGCCGAGTATGTTTTTGTTAAGCCTCTTTGCAATCTTTGAGACCTTGATGGCATCAGCCACAGCAGGCATCTCAGGGTTGGTCACTATCAGCACATCATCTGCTAAATCCAGCACAGCTAATGCCTCTTCATGAAGCCCAGGCGGGCAATCCAGCAGAATCCACCCCTTAAGCGTTCTTAGCTCCTCTTTAAGCCTGGCTGGATTGGTCTGTACATTCGTGTATATGTCCTCTATGTACAAAGACGATGGTATTATGCAAAGCCCTGACGGATGGACATATATTGCATCAAGAATAGGCACGTTGTTGTTTACTACATCCTGCAAGGTCTTGTCGAACTTGAACGAGCCGAGCTGCATGCCTAAGTTCG
>CAIKBN010000120.1 GCA_903825675.1 uncultured archaeon | reverse complement strand
TCCGCGTGAATTTGCAGCTGTAGACGGATAAGAATAAAATAAAAAAAGTAGAACACCAGAAATTTAAAGAGATAGGGTGAGGGACAAGAAAATAGAGGAGAAGATATTACGTAAAAGTATGCCAAAGATAAAGGCCAGTAAAACGCATTCTACTACAAAGGTGACAGCTGTAGTAAAGAGCGATGTGGAAATATATTCATCCAAGGTATAATTCATATTAGCTTTTTGCAGGTCCTCACGTATATCAAGGAAATAGCCTCTTATAGATTTGCTGGTATTACCGAAAAATTTGTAGCATAGTTTAACATAATTAATCATACACTACCCTCAGTTTTACTTCCAATTCTACTAAGAAGGAAAGCCTGATCTGTATAGAATAAACTGAGTATGGTCCCGACCTTTTTGTAGTCCCTTATCTTGTTTTTGACCATCCATCTAATTACTTTTACCCTCTTCTTTATTTCCTCTTCGACACCAGCTTCTTCTAGGTCTGTGCTTTCTGCTATTTTTCTCAGCATAAAGCTCTTGTTTACGGTTATAAATACATCTTTTTTAGGGTCCCAGACAAATACATCATTGTTCATGGGCTTCATATTCCTTCTGTCATAGCCTATAATCTCTGTTACAGTACTTACTCGCCTGATGTATTTTCTGCCTTTTTTGAAACGCTTTAAAAAGACTATGATATCCAGATTTTGAATTAGATTGGGCGATAAGCTTATAGGAGGGGATGTCAATCTGTCCACAAGCTTGCTCATATTTTCAGCATGAATAGTTGACAGGCCTGGGTGTCCAGTAGCCATTTGCTGGAACAGGACATAGGCTTCACTGCCCCTGACCTCACCCACGATTATATAATCTGGTCTCTGGCGGAGGGATGATTTTAAGAGTTCAAACATATCGACTTTTCCCGTTTCTGATATTGGTGTTCTCGCCACTTCAGGTATCCAGTGAGAATGCGACAGACGCAATTCTGATGTGTCTTCCACGCTTACTATCTTCATCTGCGGCTTTATGAAAAGAGATAATACATTTAAAAAAGAGGTCTTTCCTGTGGCAGTGCTGCCTGACACAAGGAAGCTAAGTCCATGCTCAACAAGTATCCAGAAGTATGCCATCATTCTTGGGTCGCAAGTGCCAAATTCTATAATATCTGTTGGGGTTAATGGTTCTTCTGTGAACATTCTTATGGTGAAATTACTGCCATGCCTTGCAATATCGCTCCCAAGGGTAGCTTGTACTCTGCTTCCTTCTGGAAGGGTGCCGTCTAGCAGGGGTCTGGCAACAGATATAGATTTCCCGCACTTTTCTGAAAGCTTGTTTACAAATAAGTCCAGTTCATCTGCGCTTTTAAATATAATATTTGTTTTTAGAGATCCGAATCTCGGGTCTCTGTGATATACATATAGTGGAATGTTTATTCCATCGCAGCTTATATCTTCTATCTGTTTGTCTTTCATAAAAGGCTCAATCATTTCTAGACCGACGAAGTCCCTGAAAACATAATATTTTAATTTTTCTTCGGCTGATGTTTCTAATTTTACCTTGAAATATTCTAAGGCACGGTTAAAGATATCAGTTATATAACCAAAAGCTTCCTTTTTCCTGATCTGTGCAAAATTTATATTAAGTTTTTCCTGAATATACTCCTTTATGTCTGCCAATACCTTTTTCTCAATTTCATTTATTTCTGGCTCAATAACATTATAGATAAGCTCATTTGATCGCTTGTCATAGAAGATGTGGGCATAGGCAAATACAGGTTCTCCTTTCCTCGGTTTTTGAGGTATCAAGGGATATTTCATATCCACTTTTTTTACATCAGGCGACTCTTCAGATAGAAGAATGCTTATCTCCTTTTTTTCTACAGGCTCTGCCATTTCAGGTATTTCTATACCGCTCCTAAATTTAATTTTTGTGTCCATCTGTTCATCTATTACATCTTCTCTTGCCTCAGAACCTTGAACGATTTTTATATTGGGTGTGGATGGCATTACTGTTATGTTTGGTGCAGGAGATGTTATTATTTGCGGATAAAGCTGCGGTATAATCTGGTTGGTATTAGAGATAAAATAACCAGTTCTTATACGTGTTTCTTCTGTTGGTTTAGGCGCTACCCTAAATTTTCTTTTACCAGAATTGGTTACAAAGTTAAGCGTCTTACTCATATTTTCATTCCTCAATCGGTATTTTCCATTCCTCAATTGCTATTTTATTATCCACATTGTGTATTTGCAGGTATCTTGAAGAGCTCAACAAAATATTCCCCAATAATGTAATATTATGACTCTGGGTTATATTAAAAAGTTGCTGGGTAACGTTAATAGCAGGATTTTTAAAACTAGCTAAGATGATGGTATCGTTTTTAACTGTTATCGTATATACATGTCCTGATATCTGGTCTGGTATTTTTACCCTGACTATCGAATTGCTTTCAGCTGTTTTGACTATACCTGCAGATATGGTATCAGATACTGATAATAAATTATCACGCAGCGTCATCTCAGTTAAAATTCCCTGGACGTTCTGATAGTTTAATATCACGAATATTGTTATTATAGCGCCAATGGCAAAAAGCATTATCTCGCTAACAATTATGTACTGCCCTTTCATATTATACTAATTGCTATTTTCGTGCTTATTAAGTTTACACCCTCTTCTGTGCCTTTATTTTCCATCTTAACATATCGGTGCTCTCCGCCATAGTCTTGACTTCCAACAAGCTCTATTTTATACGTTTTCGTGCCCGATGCCTTCAAGGTTAGGTAGTGTAATTTATACTCTGTATGATATTTTTCACATTTCCCGCTACCAAGGCATTGTGTCCATATGCATAATACTTCTGGATTATCTATGCCCCATGTGCCTTCTGTGCTGGAGCAGTCATTCCTGCTTAGGGGTATAAGGGCATTTACATCATAGATAATTCCTGCAGTATCGACATACAGGGTCAGGTTTGCTCCATCAAATTTTAAGGTTCCTGGGACTGTTATCTCTATACTGTCGCTTCCTCCATGATTAGCTGTATCCTTTATTTTATTGTTAAGGTTCATCATGAAACTCTCACAGCTTTCCAGTACAGATATGTCTTTACTTTTCTGAATAAGCGGCAGACCCCAAAAGTATACAGAACCAACTACGCCTATAAGAACAGCTGTAATTAATATAGCGGATAATGCCTCTTGCTGACCTTTCATGGTTACACCCATTATGCAGGAGCAGGTCTACGGGCAACTTGTTCCTGTCTTCTTAATTTTGCCTTTGAGAGGGAAAGAATCAAGAGGTTTACCCGCTTTTCCAGTTTGTCCATGCGTTCACCAACTTTTTCTTCTATTTCCTTGTACTTTTCCTCCTTTTCCTGCGATTTCACTACAACTTCCTCGTGCTGAGGTTCAGGCTCTGAGGTCATCTCTATCCTGCTCATGAAATCATTTATTTTGTCGTTAAGACCGCCAACAGAGCTAATAAGATTGGAAACCCTGTTCATCATATCAGAATTTATTTTTACTATATCGTCAATTACCCTCTGGTTTGATCTTACTATATCTACCAATTCTCTGATAGTTTCTGTTGTCGCTCCTGTCTTCTCCACCCTATCTACCCTTCTTTCCAGCTTTCTAATCGGACCCATCGGTATCATTTCGTATTCTTCTTCCATTGCAATCACACAAAATTATAATTGACTTTACGCCAATTATGCCTACGGCATTTTAACATATCTAATTGACTTCGTCAATTAAATATATTTACTAAGTGATATATAAAGATTGTTTCAGAAAAAGAAAACGAAATTTTTTATTCTCTTTATAGTGTTATTTCCGAATAATTCAAGAATTAAAAAAATATCTATTAGTACTCAGGCATTTCGCCTGCTCCGCCCATGCCTGGAGGCATGCCTGCACCTGGCATAGATGGCGTCTTGGAGGTTATTACATCATCTATTCTTAGGATCATCTCAGCTGCCTCGGTTGCTGCTTTTATTGCCTGGGTCTTGATTTTCAGCGGTTCTATTACACCTGCTTTTTTGGCATCCATGCTTTTTCCATTAAATACGTCAATGCCGTTGTATATCATGCCGTTTTCATGCTCTGTTTTTAACAAAACTAATATGTCAATAGGGTCCTTGCCTGTTGACTCTGCAAGAGTTCTCGGAATTATTTCTATGGCCTCTGCAAAGGCATTTATTGCAACCTGTTCACGGCCGCCGACTTTCTCAGCGTATTTCTTTAGCCTTTTGGCTAGTTCCAGCTCTACCGAGCCAGCACCTGTTACTACTTTGCCGACTTCTATAGATGCTATAACGCCAAGAACTGCATCATCCATTGATCGTTTTGCTTCATCTACTACATGCTCTGTACCACCTCTGACTAAGATGGATACAGCTTTAGGGTTCTTGCATTCCCTTACGAAGATCATTTCCTCGCCAGCTATTTTCTTCTCTTCTACAAGGCCTGCATATCCAAGGTCCTTTGCTGACATTTCCTCCAGATTGAATACTATACTGGCGCCTGTTGCCTTGGCTAGTTTTTCAATATCACTTTTTTTAACGCGTCTTGCAACAGTTATCTTCTCCTTTGCCAGGTAGTGCTGTGCTAGATCATCAACACCTTTCTGGCAGAAAACGACAGTGCAACCAGATGCAATAACTTTTCTTACCATTTCCTTTAGCATCTTGCTTTCCTGGTCCAAGAAGGCCTGCAACTGGTCAGGGTTGGTTATTCTTATCTCTGCAGTGGTTTCAGTATCCTTGACCTCAAGTGCGCAGTCTAGTAAAGCAATTTTCGCATCTTTTACCTTTTTTGGCATCCCTGAGTGGGCAATTTCCTTGTCTATTACAATGCCTTTTATAAGTTCAGTGTCATCTATAGAGCCACCTTGTTTCTTTTCAATCTTAATATCATCCTTTTCAATGGTCTTGGTTTCAGGGTTGATTACAGTTCTTACAGCTTCTACTGCGAGCTTGGCTAAGGGCTCTTTAGCTGCTTCGCTGCCTTTTCCGATCATAGCTGTCATGGCTATCTTTTCCAGTGTTTCAACGTCACCTGGTTTTAGGTCTTCAGCTATTTCATTAAGAATCTCAAGCGCTTTGATCTTGGCTGAGCGGAAGCCTTTTATAATCATGGTAGGATGAATGTTTTGGTCCAGAAGGTCTTCTGCTTTTTTCAGCAGTTCGCCTGCTATAACAACAGCTGTTGTGGTACCGTCACCTACTTCCTCTTCCTGCGTTTTTGCTATCTCGACCATCATCTTTGCAGCAGGATGATCTATCTCCATCTTATCCAATATGGTAGCACCATCATTGGTTATAGTAACATCACCTATACTGTCAACAAGCATCTTGTCCATGCCTTTAGGGCCTAGCGTAGTACGTACGCTTTCAGCAACAGCCTTGGCTGCCATGATATTCCTTGACTGCGCGTCTTTGCCTGTAGAGCGTAAAGTACCCTCAGGTAAAATAAATATTGGCTGACCTCCTAACTGATTCATTCATCACACCTCCAAATATGGGATAAATTCGACACTTTAATATGCTTTGATACTTTATAAAGCGAAAGTTTATAAACTTTTATTTTTGACTTCTAACGCGAACTGAAGTCAGAAAAATCCACAAAGAGGATTTCGTTTTCTTGGTGCTTGATCACATATTCAGCTAATAAAGCTTTAAAATCTTCCAAAGGATATTTGATTTGGGCCGATAGCTTAGGGGTAGAGCACCATTTTAGCAGGCAAATTTGCTAAAGCGCATGTCTTATATGACAACTAAGCTAAAATCTAAGATAACTGGAGGTCGAGGGTTCGAGACCCTCTCGGCCCATTTGAAGCTTTTTTCAAGAAAAAGCTTCTGCAAAAAGGAGCGAATACACTGACGTACTTCGTACGTCAATTTGGTTCGTCTTCCAATAAAAAAGTTTTGATCAAAAAATTGGTATTTATCTTGAAGACATTGAATACGGTTGCCTTATTAGATAAAAAGCAATGTTAAGCGAAATTCAGCATACTGCGGGCTTTAGCCTGCATAATATTAAGAAAGATATGATATGGGCATACAAACAGAGTATAATCCGGACTTGGCATTAAGAAATATTTCAGAGTTCAATAGAGGAAATAGGAAAAAAGAAGAAGGCATTCCTGAAAATATCAAAGCCGGGCATATATATGAATTTCTCAAGAAAGGCCAGAGGAATTATTGGCTCGAAGGAGAAATCGCGTCTTTAGAAATAAACTATGGCAGATTATCAAGACCGATTGCAAGCATAATAATCCTTGAAGTAACTCATTTTCTTTTTAACGATCACTTGTACACAAAAGGAAAGTATAAAGTTATTGAAGTTTCTGATTCAAATGATTCTAAAATTCATTTTAATT
>CAIKBN010000119.1 GCA_903825675.1 uncultured archaeon | reverse complement strand
TTTTTTCTTCTTCAACTTTTTTCCATTTTTCCATAAAAACTTCCTTCCGCCAAACCCTACTGCATAAGCAGTCATCTCGCCTATGGCAGAGCCTATGCCTGCTATAATGCCGACAGCCAGCGGATTAAGCATACTGCCAGCAACAAAGATGAGAAGGAATATTGGCACAGGCAGTATAACACTAGCTGACCCTATCACAGATGCAGCAAACAAACCGAGATAACCAAAGGCATAAACAAGGCCAATCAGGAATTCAGCGAACATGAAAATAATTAGTTATATGAAATTAAATAATTAAAACAAATGCCAAAAAGAATTCTTCCGGCCTTTTCCTTTAATTACTTTACTAAACTTTTCAAAAATTTCTCAGCTTCTGTTAGCTCTTTTTTGCCTTTTGCAGTTATTTTGTAATATTTTATATTGCCCTTCCTGAGAGATGAAATATAGGCATCCTTCTTCAGCATATAGAGAACCTTGTAGGCAGTAACATTGCCTAACCAGAAACCAAATTTCTCTTTTATCGTTTTTCTTATCCCTAAACCATAGTAGTCTTTTTCCTTTAATAACTGAAGGATAAACAGCCATAGATTCTCTACCAGAATCTTTCTTTTTAGCCTTTCATATGGTCTTTCCATAAGACTTTTATAGGTATAAAACTTAAATACTCTTTTCATCAATAATACCTTTACAGGTGTAAAAGTATGTCAAAGATAAGAATAGCAATAGCAGGCGTAGGCAACTGCGCCTCCTCTCTTATACAGGGTCTGTATTATTACAAGAGTATTGATAATAATAATGAACCTGTACCAGGACTAATGCACAATGTACTCGGCGGTTATAAAATATCAGACATAGAGGTAGTTGCTGCTTTTGATATTGACAAGAGAAAAGTCGGCAAAGACTTAAGCGAAGCTATCTTTGCAAGGCCGAATTGCACCATAAAATTCTGCGATGTGCCTAAGCTCGGCGTTGTTGTGCAGAAAGCGCCTGTGTTGGATGGTGTTGCCTCTCATATGAAAGATTATCCTGAAGATTATACCTTTGTAGTCGATACCTCTGAGCCTGTTGATGTGACCAAAGCATTAAAAGCAGCAAAGCCAGACATGCTTTTGAATTACCTGCCTGTAGGAAGCGAGGAAGCAGTCAAGTATTATGCAGAATGCTGCCTTTCTGCAGGAGTCGCGCTTATCAACTGCATGCCAGTTTTCATTGCATCAAGACATGAATGGCAAAAGCAGTTTAGCGAAAAAGGCCTGCCAGTTATAGGAGATGATGTTAAATCGCAGCTTGGAGCAACTATAGTTCACCGCACCCTGGCAAGGTTGTTCGCAGAGCGCGGCGTTAAGATAGATAGGACCTATCAGCTTAACTGCGGCGGCAACACAGATTTCCTTAACATGCTATCTCGCGAGCGGCTTAAATCAAAAAAGATAAGCAAGACCCAGGCAGTGCAATCAATACTGCCAGAGCCGCTTGAACCTAGAAACGTGCATATAGGCCCAAGCGATTATGTTCCATGGCTTAATGACAAAAAGCTCTGCTTCCTGCGAATAGAAGGAAGGAAGTTCGGCAATGTGCCTGTGCATATAGAAGCCCGCCTGGAAGTAGAAGACTCGCCAAATTCAGCTGGCGTTGCAATCGATGCCATCCGTTGCTGCAAGCTTGCATTAGACCGCAAAATATCCGGACCCTTAACATCCATATCATCTTATACCATGAAAAGCCCGCCACAGCAGTTTCCTGATTACGTGGCAAGGCAGATGGTGGAAGAGTTTATAAATGGTAGTAGAGAAAGGTAATATTAGCATGTTATATTCTGCGCGCAAGCGCTTCAATAATCTTAGCATAAAAATCGGCATAGTGTTCAGTAAGTTCCATTTATCTCCAAACCAATGGACATTACTGACGATTATACCGATCCTAATTGCATTGTATTTTCTTATAAACCAAGCCTTTCTAATAGCTGCATTGTTCATAATAATTGCAGCTTTTTTTGATCTGATAGACGGCTCTGTTGCAAGAGTCATAGGCGCTGTAACAAAAAAGGGTGCCTATCTTGACACTATCATGGACAGGTATGTAGAATCTATTATAATACTTGGTTTATTGTTTATCAGTCTCCCGTCATTCCTACTTCCTATACCCTTCTGGCTTTTCCTTTACTTATTCGGCAGCATGATGACTACCTATGGAAAAGCTGCAGCCAAGGAGAAAGAGTTAGTTAAAACCGAACTAAAAGGCGGTCTAATGGAAAGGGCAGAGCGGATGATAGTTCTTGTTATAGGGATTGTGCTTGCCTCTTTTGGCACCATATATCTTACTTATGTAATAATCATACTTGCTATTTTATCTAATTTAACTGCGCTCCATAGAATTTTTATTGCACTAAGGTCATAATATGGACTTTATTAGCGACTTTATCAACAGGTATTTCTTAATTCCAATGGGCCATTATTATACGCTGCCAGGAACCATAGCCTATGCAATATTTTTTGTAATTGCTGTTCTTCTTGTTTACAAGTACATCCTCAAAAAACTCAAAATTAAAATAGATGCTAATTTTATGTTATCCCTCTTGCCTTTCATAATACTCGGCGGTGTTATGAGAAGCCTCGAGGACGCTGAGTTCTATCAGAGCTACTTTTTTGTTTCGCCTGTTATTTATATAACGCTCTTCTTCATAGCCTTGTCATCCCTGCTTTTCTCGGTTTTAGCAGAAAAATATATAAAAAGGCCATACTGGCAGTTCATGATAACAATCGGCTCTGCTATTCTGCTCTATAATATAATTCAAGTTTTGCTGATAGGCATAGTGAACTTAACAGGCTTCTTCATGGTAGCAGGGCTTATACTAATGTGGGCCATTATATTCCTGCCAGTTACCCTATATTTCACGAAATACCTGAACAGATTGAACTATTTTATATTGCTCTCGCACCTGCTGGATGCATCTTCCACCTTTGTTGCAACTACCTTTTTTTCTTATCATGAGCAGCACGTAGTCCCTAGCCTCTTATTCCCTATCTTCGGCTCGTGGATAATGTTTCCGCTTAAAATAGCAGTAGTATGGCCGATTCTATATCTAATAGACAATAATATCAAGGACAAAGAATTCGTAATCTGGCTAAAAATCGCTATCCTTATACTTGGTCTTGCACTTGGCGTAAGAGACCTGCTTAGCCTCAGCATGCTGACTTAAACAGCATTTAAATCCAATCAATTAATTATACTTATTATGTACAAACAAGTCATTGTTATAAGATCCGACCTGAAAATGAGCAAAGGCAAGACAGCTGCTCAGGCAGCTCATGCATCGCTTTCTTCAGTTGGCAAGTGCACCAAAAAAATGCTGGGTGCATGGGAAAAAGAAGGCCAGAAAAAGGTTGTATTAAGCGCTGATATGAAACAATTGCTGCAGCTTAGAGAAAAATGCAAAAAGCTCGGGATTCCCTTTGCCCTTATAATAGACGCAGGCATGACAGAGCTTTCAGCCGGCAGCATAACCGCCCTGGGAATAGGTCCTGATAAGGAAGAAAAAATAAACAAGGTAACAGGCTCGCTGCCGCTGCTGAAATGAGATTCCATATATTTTATGAAGCATCTCAATTCAAAACAGTAGTTGATAAAGTGTTTTGAAAATGTCATCCGAAGATGACTTTTCGAAACTACAATATACGAAGTATATTAGATGTTTTGAAAATGATTTATTCTCGTGATCCTATGAAAAAACATAGCATGAAAATAAAATACAGATACTGGACCAAAACGCCTGGCATAGCTGGAAAAATTAATGTGCCGGAAGATTTTATTGTCCGTGAGATCATATCGCCTAAATTCTTGAGAAAATATGAGAGAACAATTAAAGGCATGAAGCAGATAGAAGGCCCATATTCTCTCTTTTTGCTAAAGAAAAGGGGGCTTACAACTCTTGAGACAATAAAAAAGATATCCAAAAGCCTGAAAATATCAGAAAACGAAATTGGCTATGCTGGTCTGAAAGATAGGTTTGCAGTCACCTATCAGTATATAACCATAAAAGGTATGCAAAAACCGATAAAGGAAAAAGATTTAGAAATATCCTTCATTCAAAAGACTAATAAATTTCTGTCACCAGGGGAACTTATCGGCAATGAATTTAATATTACCCTGCATAATTGCAAAAATGTAGAAAACCTTGATAAAATAATAGAAGAAATAAAAAGCCGTGGCATGCCCAACTATTTTGGCATGCAAAGATTCGGAAGCAACAGAAATAATCATATAATTGGCAAACACTTGGTTAAAGGAGAATTTGCTTTTGCCTTAGCATTGATTAACGCCAATTATAGACATAAATACAAAAAAATAGAAGCAGTGCCAAAAAAACTGCTCAAATTCTTAATAAATTCCTATCAGAGCTGGATATTTAATGAAACCCTGAACAGTTACGTAGCTAAAAACAATAAGCCGTCTTTTAGTTTAGTAAAGCTTAAGCCCTTCAAAGTACCTGGAATGAAGATATCGTGTAAAGGCGGTACAAGAAAACTTTTTATCGATATAGAAGATATTAGTTTTAGCGTAGAAGGCAATGATATAAAGCTTTCATTTATCTTGCCCAAAGGAAGCTATGCCACGGTATTGCTTAAAGAGATATGCAAAAATGAGATTCGTAACGCGAACTGACGCATCTAAAAGATGCGTCTATTTTCAACGGTGTTTTGAAAATGTCATCCGAAGATGACTTTTCGAAACTACAATATACGAAATATATTAGGTGTTTTGAAAATGATAGAAGCGATTGATGTATTATTTTACTTAGCCTCTTATGTATGTTTATTTGTATCTATATTCTGGGTAACGACCTTTATTTTTTCTAAAAGAAGTGTGACGAAACCACCTAAGAAATACCCATCCTTGTCTATAATAATCCCTGCGTACAATGCAGAGCAAAGTATAGAGAAGTGTATAAGATCGCTAGAAAACCAGGATTATACAAAATTAAAAATATTGGTTGTAGATGACGGCTCTACAGATAAGACAGGAAGTATAGTAAGAAATTTGTTAAAGCGATATAAAAATATAAGATATATAAAGAAGGAGAATGGTGGAAAGGCCTCTGCTCTTAACGTTGGATTAAGATATGTGAGAACAGCTCTTTTTGGCTTTATAGATTCAGACACACGCCTATCAGAAAATACATTAAAAAATATTGTATCATATATCAGGGGTCGTTTTGCCTGTGTGACGATCGTATTAAAGCCTGAAAAAAGTAATAATATGATAGAGAAAATACAGAAGGTTGAGTATGCACTCTCATCATTTACAAGAAGGCTGATGAGCTATTTGAATTCTCTCTACTACACGCCAGGCTTTTCCATATATAAAACATCTATTATCAAAAAGCTTGGCGGCTTTGACGAAAATAATATAACAGAAGACCTAGAGATTGGTTTACGCCTAAAAGACAATGGCTATGAAATAGAGAATAGCACAGAGCATTTTGCTTATACTGTTGTGCCTGAGACTTTCAGAGATCTTTTCAGGCAGAGAATGCGATGGTATAGAGGCTTCATATATAATACCCGTAAATACTCGCACATGTTTTTCAACAAGCGTTTTGGTGAACTGGGCATTCTAATATTGCCATTGCAATATTTGCTGCTTGCTGTGACTACGCCATTGTTATTATATGGTATATATAAAATATTATTAACAGTGTTTCAGCGCATAATTGATATATCTATGGTAGGGCCTGATATCAGCTATTTCCTGAGTACTTCTAGCTTTAATATGATAACACCAACCACCTTCTTTATCGCAGTCGTTCTAGTAGCATTCCTAATTATGCTAAAATTAAGTCAGCTAAAAGTCAGAGAAGAAATAAGCAAATTAGACTATATAATTTATATAATTATATATCCTTTTATAAGCTGGGTAATATGGACATCTGCGTTTATCTATGAGATAATAGGAGTGAAAAAGAAATGGTAATTAAATTAAAAAAAGAAAGATATGTAATTGTGTTTTCAGTAACAACCCTAATATTTATTCTAGGGGTAATATTAGGTTCTTATATAACAGAATCAAGAGTTGTGGATATTCAAAATCAACTGCAAAAAAATATTCTTGACAGTCAGAGCTTTGAACTGGAGCTATCCATGCTAAATGAATTAAAAAATGAGTCTTTATGTGATTACATAGCTCAGAGATTGCCAGATATTATTGAAAACAAGGTAAAACTA
>CAIKBN010000118.1 GCA_903825675.1 uncultured archaeon | reverse complement strand
TGGCCCATATTGCCCATTGCAACAACTTCTTCTCCCTTCCATAGTTTCAATGTTTTGTGTTTTTTCTTAACACCGTTTTTACCATTTTTTATAGCATCTGTGAGTTCATCTAAGCTATAAGATGCTAGATCTGAATAAACCTCAGCACTAGGGTCTCCTTCTCTTAATCTTTCTTTTATTTTATCAAGCCATAAGCCAAACATTATATATTTTTCTTGTTCTGGTCTTATGAAAAAACTGCCCCTGGCGTAACTAGAAGCTAAGATGATCTGCGGTCTATAAGGTGGGTTATATTGTGTTGATTTAGGCGAAACCCCATAGTATAAAGGTTGTCTTATAGGCAATTCTGGCTCATTGTTTCCCATAGATACCAGAAGAAGTCATTGCCGAATTCTTCTTAAAACTTTGTCTTGCTAGCAGGTGCCTTTGCAGCCTATTTAAGCCTTTCTGCCATAGCATAGCTCTTTAAGAATTTTCCGGTTATTGCAGATATCAGCGAATTTTAGGTGTTATAAATGAGTGTTGGTATTGTCGGTTACGGCGCATATATTCCGCGCTTTAGAATAATTGTAGAGGAAATAGCACGTATATGGGGCCAGGACCCGGAAAACATAAAAAAAGGCCTTTTGGTCGAAGAGAAAAGCGTTGCTGATCTGGATGAAGATACCATAACCATGAGCGTTGAATCAGCCAAAAACGCCTTGTTAAGAGCAGGCATTGACCCTAAGAAAATAGGAGCTCTTTTCATCGGTTCTGAAAGCCACCCCTATGCTGTAAAACCCTCAGGTGCTGTTGTAGCAGAAGCCCTGGATATCACACCTAATGTTCTTGTAGCTGATCTTGAGTTCGCATGTAAAGCAGGAACAGCTGGCATGCAGTGCTGCTTTGGCCTTGTCAAATCCGGCGAGATAGAATACGGCCTTGCCATAGGTTCTGACTGCGCCCAGTCAAAGCCAGGAGACGCCTTGGAATATACAGCTGCATCTGGCTCAGCTTCTATCATATTCGGAAGAGATCCCATAGCCAAGATAGAAGGCATGTGTTCATATACAACTGACACGCCGGATTTCTGGAGAAGAGAAGGTCAGTCTTATCCAAGTCATGGCGCAAGATTTACAGGCGAACCCGCATACTTCCATCATGTTTTATCAGCTGCCAAAGGCCTAATGAAAAAATTAGGCTTGTGCGCAGATGCTTTTGATTACGCAGTATTTCACATGCCTAATGGTAAATTCCCATTATCAGCTGCCAAGCAGTTAGGCTTTGATAAAAGCAAGGTCATGCCTGGCCTGGTTGTAACCAAAATAGGCAATACCTATTCTGCATCATCAATGCTCGGCCTGTGCGCAGTTCTTGATATAGCCAAACCAGGCCAGAGAATTTTATTGGTCTCGTTTGGTTCGGGCGCAGGCGCAGATGCCTTTTCGCTTCTTGTAACTGAAAAAATAACAGAAAGGCGCGGTTTAGCCAAGAAAACCGAGGATTACATAAACGATAAAGAATACATAGATTACGGAACCTATGCCAAACTAAGAGGCAAATTAAAGATGTGATAAAAATGGGTCTTGATGAAATACCTGTAAAACGTATTGATTATTGTCATAGAAAAAAAAGCCGTGTAAATTATCATAAACCTCAGCCTGTTATTGAAACATATAACAAGCTTATACATGCCCTAAAAAAACACTGTCTTTGCCCAGCTGCCGTATTCGCAAACCTTGATGGTATTGGTAGCAGCTATAGTGATCAGACAGAGCATGCTGTCGTTGGTGTTCGTCTAATAAAACGTGGTTACAAGTTAGTTGCAGAGGTAGTTGATCCTCAATTTACAAGGCATTTTGAATATCGTCCTTTAGTGGTGAATAAAAAATGAATAAAGTAGCTGTTGTTGGTGTGCATCAGACCAGGTTTGATGAGCACTGGGATAAATCCCTTCGTGACCTGGCTAGGGAAGCAAGCCTTGGCGCAATATCAGACGCAGGCCTTGATAATTCTGATATTAAATCATTATATGTTGGGAACATGTCTGGCGGAAGGTTTGTTGGCCAGGAACATATTGCTGCATTAATCGCTGACCACGCAGGCATGAACCCGATACCAGCTGTCCGCTGCGAAGCAGCTTGTGCATCCGGTGCACTTGCGTTTCGCGAAGCATACCTGGCTGTTGCATCAGGCAAGTATGACATCGTTATGGCTTTAGGCGTAGAAAAAATGACTGACCTGAAAACCCAGGATGTTATAACCTCGCTCATGGGTGCAGGAGACCAGGAATGGGAAGCATCTATTGGCCTGACCTTTGCTGGTTTGTACGCCTTAATGGCAAGAGCGCATATGAACAAATTCGGCACAACCCAGGAACAGCTTGCACTTGTTTCAGTTAACAACCATAAAAACGCAGTTGGTAGTCCCTTTGCTCAATTCCCTTTCGAGATAACAGTAAAAGACGTGCTCGCTTCACCTATCATAGCAGATCCCCTTCATCTGCTTGACTGTTCGCCAATATCAGATGGTGCATCAGCTGTTATACTTGTAACAGAAAAACTGGCAAAAACCTTTGCCAAACCAGCATGGGTCCTGGCAAGCGAGCAGGCAACAGACACCCTTGCCCTGCATGACAGAAAATCCCTTGTAGAAATGCTCTCAACCAAAATAGCAGCAAAAAAAGCATATGATGAAGCAGGAATACAGCCAAAGAACATAGACGTCTTAGAGGTTCACGATTGCTTCTCTATAAACGAGATCTTGTGTATAGAAGATCTTGGCTTTTGTGAAAAAGGCAAAGGCGGTGCGTTCGTTGAAGCTGGCAAAATTAGCAAAAACGGTGAAATACCTGTAAATACAACCGGCGGCTTAAAAGCAGGCGGCCATCCTGTTGGCGCAACAGGCATCCGCCAGATCGCTGACCTGGTCAAAATGATTCGCGGTGAGTGCTACAACCGCCTTTCAGTAAACAATGGTCTTGCACTTAATATCGGCGGCTCAGGCGCCACAGCCAATATCAATATACTTGGTAGGGAGTTGAAAGTATAATGCCGCACACATCATCAGTTCCATTGCCATGGAGGCTAAAGAAACATAGATATGGTTTAGTTGGCACAACATGCAATTACTGCCATTCTGTATATTTTCCACCCAGGTTCTTCTGCCCAGTCTGCCAAAAAAAAGACGGAATAAAGGAAAGGAAACTAACCGGATCTGGCGAAATTCTATCCTTTACAACCATAAACGCAGCACCAAAAGGCTTTGAAAACCAAACACCGTATACCATAGCTGCAATAAAACTAGACGACGGCCCGATTATAACAGCGCAAATAGTTGAAACACCTAAAAAAATATCAATAGGCAAACAGGTATCAACGGTTTTTAGAAAAATACACGAAGACGGTCACGCTGGCCTGATAACATATGGCCTGAAGTTCAAAATAAACAAATAGTTGCTTCTTATTTTCAAAACACCTAATATACTTCGTATATTGTAGTTTTGAATTGAGATGCACATAGACACCATGGTTGCAAAGGGCATCTCATAACACTGTTTTACCACACCTTCCCCTATATTTCTTGTAGAAAATTATAATTTTTTTCGGAAAAAGAACAAAAAAGTAACAACCTACACTTCCTATAACTATGTTATTTAAGAAAAAGTATAGTATATAATCTCCATACGAAACAAAGGGGTGTAGGTATCCCAAAAAAACTGGCCCCCAACCCCACTTTCCAGTAGAGAAAAGTTTATATACCCTCCAAGAGAAATAATGGTACTGTAGTTTACTGTAGTTTTTTCATAATAAATAAGGGGGTGTGGTGAAATGGAATTAGTAACTGAGAAGTCTCTTTCTCAAAACATTTTTTCAGACTATGTCGAAAAACCAAGCCTTTTTAGCAATAAAAAATCATTGACAGCTGCTTTCATACCATCAAAAATTCCCCACAGGGACAGTGAAATAACCCAGCTTACAGCTGTTCTTGCACCAGCGCTTCGTGGCTATCATATAAATAACATCTTCATATACGGCACCTGCGGCACAGGCAAAACCATATGCTCGCGCTTTGTAATAAGTCAGCTAGAAGACATAGCCAGGAAGAACAAAAGCAAGATAAAAACCGTTTATATTAACTGCAAAATGAAGAAAGTAGCAGACACCGAGTACCGTTTGTTTGCTCAATTGCTGAAAGAGCTTGGCGAAACAGTGCCCGACACAGGCCTGCCAACAGACGTGCTCTACAGGAAATTTTTCGAGCAGGTTGACAAAGACAAGCAAATAATGATAATTGTTCTAGATGAAATAGACGCCCTGTTCAAAAAAGTTGGGGATGACTTTCTTTACAACCTTACAAGAATAAACACCGAGTTAAAGAACTCAAGCT
>CAIKBN010000117.1 GCA_903825675.1 uncultured archaeon | reverse complement strand
CACAATATACGAATTATATTTAGAGGTTTTGAAAATGAAAAAAAGAGAAAAACTTTCTGTCTTTGACACGATATTAAGGGATGGAGCACAAACTCCAGAAATAGGTTTGAATCTACGGGACAGGTTATATATAGCCAAGGCTCTAGCTAACACAGGCGTTGATGTTATTGAAATAGGGTTTGCAGCTAATGATGCGGATTATCCTTACATGAGAGAGCTTGCAAAATATATAGGCAACAGAAGGCATTCAACGAACAAAAAGGTTCCTGTGGTCTGCAGCCTTGCAAGAGCCTTGAAAGAGGATGTAGAGCTTGCTTACAAGGCTATAGAGCCTGCTGACCCGAAAAAAAGGAGGATACATATATTTATTGGAACGTCTGAAGAACTGATGAAATACAGCCTTGAAAAAAAAGAGGAAGAAATACTGAAGATGATTTCTGGCAGCGTTAGCTATGCCAGAAGGCTTGTTGGTCGTGAAGGCCAGGTTCAGTATTCTTCTGAGGATGCATTAAGAACTAATATAGATTTCTTAGTGAAGACTGTACAAACAGCCATAGATAATGGTGCTGATATAATAAATGTTCCTGATACAACCGGATTTGCAATACCTGACAGGTATTATAAAACCATCATGGAATTGAAAAGACGGGTAAAGGGCATTGACAAAGTAATATTAAGCGCACATATCCACAATGACAGCGGCAATGCTGTTGCAGCTACGCTAAAAGGCATTGAGGCAGGAATAAGGCAGATAGAAGGCTGTGCGCTTCAGTTAGGGGAAAGGGCAGGCAATGTAGACTGGATGACTGTGGTAACTGATTTACGTAATTTACAGGATTACTATGGAGTGGATGTAGGCCATATAGAACATGAGGATTTGTATAACTTAGCGAAATTAGTGAGCAGCATAACTGGGCAATCGATTCCGCTAAATCATCCTGTTGTGGGGCGGGCAGCTTTTTCGGAAAGTGCTGGAATCCATGTTAAAGGTGTATTAAAAAACCATAAGAGTTATTTTGTTGTTGATCCAGCATCGGTTGGCAGGAAATCCGAAATTGTGTTAGGCCAGACATCAGGAACAAACACAGTTGCATATTTCCTTAGGGAACATGGTTACGGAGAAATTAAAAATGACTATACACTTAAGCAGGTAGCTAGAATGACATCTGCTGTCAAAAAATACAGCATTAAGGTCAGGGACAGCCTTACAGAGACAGAGGCTATGCTTTTTGCAGAACACTACATAAGAGGCAAACCGCTAAAAAAAAGGGTTGCAATGAAGGATTTTCAGAGCACAAGCTCGATGAACGCAAAGCCATGGACAAGGATCGTATTAAAATTAGATGGCAAAAAAAGAACAGGCGAGGGCACAGGCGAAGGGCCGATAGATGCTTACATGAATGCTGTAAAGAATGCACTAGGCATTGATGCTGGGCTACACTACTGGGATGAAAAGGCTATTTATCGCGGAAAGGGAGCTCCTGGTTATGAGATGCTGAATTCTATGAACTTCAGCGAAGAAGAGCGTGCAATATTAGGCGATAATGGCGAGAGTATAGGACAGGAGGCTGTTGCAAAGAGCATGATTGAGTTATTGTATAATAACGAGATCTTCCATGGCCGTGGATATGCAAGAGACATAGCCAAAGCCACCTATAATGCAATAACAGATGCCTTTGATGCGGTTTACAGGCTAAATAAAAACTAAGTATAGTGATTATGTTCTTTTATTTTTTCCGTATCAGGCATAAACTCCATTTCATTTTCCCAGAGCTCAGGCTTTAAATCCTGGTATGCCTTGCATGACCTTCTCCATTGAGTTATGCCTTTGACACCAAATTCTTGCATTTTCTTTTCAAGGTGTTCAAGAAAGTGCAGCATTTTATTCTTATCTCTAAAATGAAAAGCAACGATTCTGCGATTGAATTTTCCTTCATGCTTAATTTCAAAAGAATTCACCATTTTAAAGAATTTTTCCAAATTCTCTTTGGAATAGTGATCTTCCCAGAAGAGCAAAGCCTTATAGCACTTATCACATAAGGAAGGCAGCTTATGGTGCTTAAGATAAAACCTTATGTTCTCTTTTTTTAACCCCGGACATTCGAATTCCCCGCCTAAAAAGAACCACCCGAATCTTTTAATGTTTTCTTCGATTTCTTTAAACTCTTTTTCTTCCATAACAAAAAATGATAAAAACATCTTTTTTAGCCTAATGAATAACCCACTTTTAGCCCACATGCACCTGGTCAAGGGTATGAATGAATACAGCGCAGTTCAGTGCATACCATATTATCTATATTGAACAAAATATAGATCTTGTTTTCGGTAACCAGAACGACTGCTTCTGCGTTAGATAAACGTTAAACCGTATTTTTAAGGGTTATTTGTAAAGGGTTATTATGAAGGGTATATTAGATATTAAAAAAGTCAGAAAAATACCAGTTAATGAATTCCTTGAAAAAAATGAATACAAGATTTTATGGAAAAGTTCTGGTATATATTTCCTTTTTAACGAAAAAAAGAAATTAATTTATATTGGCGTTGCAAAAGAATTACGAAGTAGATTAATAGGTCATATTAAATGTGGTAACATAAAAAAGGGGATTTTTTATAACAAAGTAACTAATGTCCCGCCAAGTGAAATAAAATTTATTGCTTTCATAAAAACAGATGACTTTTTCATAGAACAGAAATTAATAGAATTTTATCAACCTAAATACAATATTCAATACAATCCAAATCCACAATTTTATTTTTGTTTTGAATGCAATCATATATATCCTATTAAAAAACACCACTGTTGTTATTGCGGGAAACTGTTTTCAGAAGCAAAAGTTTATAGACACCCATGCAAAGCATATGACAGATTCCAAAAAATAGTGGTCAAGGGGGCTAAAAAGAAGAAGGTATCAACATGGTTCTACATGAATACGGAACAATGGAAGAAAAATCAGTCTTTTTGAGGGTTATATGCAGACATAACACCTCAGGTAGGCACAAAAAGCGACAAAAAGTAGATAAAATGACTAGTTATACGCAAGTTTCGGGGGTCGCAACTTAGTGATAAACTTATTAAATGATTAAGAAATACTTTCTAGTATGATAAAAATAATTACCGAAAAAATCAAATCAAGTTTTGATGGTACAATAATTGACATTGAAACGATAGGTGGTTTTAGGAGAGAATATGCAGATTCCAGACAATACAAAGAAATAGTTCCAATTATATTTGGTTTTATAGACAATAATAAATTGAATATTTTAT
>CAIKBN010000116.1 GCA_903825675.1 uncultured archaeon | reverse complement strand
GTCGGTCATCTTTGATGCAATTGCCACGCCAAAAGAAACAAAGCTCATTGATATCAATAGCATAAATACCATGGAAAATAAAACACCAGAAAGGCTGGCAAAATGTATTCCTATCAGTATTGCAAGAAACAGCATTATTAAACCGTTTATCATAGCAGTTGTTGAACCGCCGAGAGTCTTGCCAAGCATTATTGACATGCGGGAGATAGGTGCTACCAGTATTTCCTTCATGAAGCCGAATTGCTTGTCAATAAGAACAGAAATGCCTGAGAACATTGATGAAAAAAGCAAGGTCATTCCGATTATCCCTGGCAGTAGAAATTCCATGTAGGATCTGCCACCGACATTAGGTGCTATACTACTGAACCCGGTTCCCATTATGGCCAGCCAGAAAAATGGCATTGCCAAGCCGCCGATTACTCGCGATTTTGCACGCCAGAATCTTATCATTTCTCTTAGCCATATAGCAAAAGAATCGCTTAACATTTTTAATGTCCCATCCTAGCTCTTATACGCTGCCGCATTCTGTCGCCTGAGTTTGCTTCTTCGTCCCTTATACGCCTGCCTGTGTACTTGAGAAATACGTCCTCAAGGGTTTTTGCCTTGTGCTTTTTCTTTAGGTTTTTAGGACTGTCTAATGCAACAACCTTTCCATGATCTATTATTGCTACCCTGTCACAGATATAATCAGCTTCTTCCATATAATGAGTAGTTAATATTATGGTTGTACCAGCTTTTTTCAGTTGCTTGATGAAGTCCCAGATATTTCTTCTTGTCTGCGGGTCTAAGCCAAGCGTTGGCTCATCTAAGAATAATACTTTCGGTCTATGCATAAGGCCTCGTGCTATTTCAAGGCGCCTCTTCATCCCGCCTGAATATTTTTTTACCTGAATATTTGCTTTGTCAGTAAGGCCAACTAAAGTAAGGACTTCTTTGATGCGCTTCTCCCTTGTTTTTTTATCTAAGTGATAAAGCCTTCCGTGAAGATCCAGGTTTTCTATTCCATATAGTTCGTCATCCAGAGTCGGATCCTGAAAAACAATGCCGATGCATTTTCTTACATCATCCTGATTTTTGACAACATCGTGTTCGCAAAGCCTTGCTGAGCCTGATGTCGGTTTACGTATAGTTGCAAGCATTGAAATAAAGGTTGTTTTTCCTGCGCCATTCGGACCAAGCAGGCCGAAAAGCTCGCCTTGCTTTATGCTGAGAGTTACAGAATCAACTGCACGGACACCACCAAAGTCCTTTGTAAGGTTTTCTGTTTCTATGACGAACATAAGCACTATTTTGTTCATATTGTTTTTTAAAGCCCTGTACAAAAAAAAGTAAGATTTATAAACTTATAGTTACTATTAAATAGTAACTTGGTGACAGAAAAATGATACAGACAGCACTTGACAGGCATAACGAGGATGTCATGCCGTATGTAGAAGATGTTATTAAATTAGCTATTGACGAAAAATCTATATCAGATAAAGCAAAAAAATTCTTGGATGATCCAGAATTAAATGAGCTTATTCCAGGTTTCAATGAGCAATTGTATACAGCACAAAGATTAATAGGTACCAGAAATTATTTGAGAGGTATTGAGGCTGCAAGACAGGCTGATTCGCCACAAGAATTCGCTTCATGGTTCGATGCTGAAGTTGTTCACGAGTATGAAGGTCCTTTTGAAACAGCAAAAAGGGCTCTGAATGGAGCAAGACTTATTGCTGAAAAAGGGCTGACAAAATTAACAGCATATGATATAGAAATGATTGAAAATAAATACACAAACTCTAGAAATTAGATTCTTTATTTTTGACTTCTTCAGAAGCAGTCATGAAGTCAGAAAGAAATCAATAAAGCTAGGGATTTCATATTCTGTATTTTTCTTTACTTATTCATATCTCAGCGCTTCAACTGGCTGCAGCTTGGATGCGCGGCGGGCTGGGAAGTAGCCGGCTAACAGGCCTATTATAAAGGAGAAGGCTAATGCAAAGCCTACAAGCTCTGGTGTTAATGCTACATGCGGCATCTGTGTCTGCTTAGGGGCGAACGAGATGCCAGATACTGCAAACTGCCTGGCAATTAGAAAGCCCTCACCGATAACATAACCAAAGCCTATGCCAATTAATCCTCCAACAAGGCCTACTATACCAGATTCTATCAGGATTACCAGCAATATGTTATTGCTGGTTGCACCTATGGCCTTCATCATGCCTATTTCTCTAGTGCGCTCCATAACAGCTGTGAACATCATGTTTGAGATGCCTATGGCACCAACAATTAGCGAGATAGCTGCTATACCGCCAATGAGAATTGATATAAGCGAGGTTATCTGTTCGGTTATCTGTTTGCCGAACTCAGGGGTAATTACAGTGAAGTCTTTTTTATCCAGCGAAACCCTGTGAAGCTTTGCAAGCCGGTATTCTATATCACTGCCTATCTGGCTGGTATCTGCCCCTTTTTCTGCTTTGGCAATAATCTCACTAAAATCATCTGTTTTAGAAAAGGCATCTTTCATGGTCTTTTGTGGTATAAATACCATTGAATCAGCTGAGCTGAATAGTCCGCCAACCTTTGCAAATATGCCAACTACCTGGAATTCCTTACCATTTATTACTAATTTCTTCTTGAGACCAACATTATCGCTAAATATATCATTTGCTACAGAATAGCCTATAAGTGCAGAATACTGGTCAGGAGAACTAAGGAACCTGCCATCACTAATATCATAGGGATAAATTTCATTCATATTCTGTGGGTCTACGCCAAGTATTGTCAGGCTTTTCTTCTCGTCGCGGTACTCAACTGTCATTTTATCCTGGATAACACCAGTAACTATGCTAACGCCTGCTATTTTTTCTATTTCATTAACATCCTTGTCAGTAAGCTTTGAAATTGAAGTATCACTAGATCCACCGCCCATACTAAAACTCATATCAAATGCTCCAGGAACAACAGTTATAGTATCTGACTGGAATTTTTCTACTTGGCCAAGGATCATATCGCTTATGCCCTGCACTGCGCCTATGAGACCAATTATGGCAGCAACGCCTATTACAACACCCAGAATAGTCAGGGAAGTCCTGAGCTTTCGGCTGGCCAAGCTATGCGCAGCAAGCAAAACCAGGTCCTTTAACATATTCAATTCACGAGAATTACTTTTTCCTCTTTCTATAAACAAAATACCCTACGACAATAAGAATCAGGATTATGAAAACCCATGTGTTATCGCCTTTTTTGCCAGCTTCTTCAGGCGATGAAATTAAAACATCCACTGCCTTTGTTTCATTATAGCTGTTTCCGAAGATATCCTTATACTCCATGGCGATGATCATTTTATATTTTCCAGGCGACATAGCGCTGCCTGCCTTGATTGATAATTTTTCAGTGTCATAATCATCAGACTTGACCTTGCCTACATACATCAGGCTTGGCATCACCTCTAGTTCCGAATTAAGTATTTTAATTATCATAAGTTCTGCATTCTGTGATCCAGCATTGGCTATCTTTATATTTACATTTCCAGTCGTGCCAGGAGTTATAATATCCTGGCTTTCTGTTGTAGCAATGAAATTGAAATCGCCTGTTATCATCAATCCAACAGAAGAGCTTACTATATTCTCATTGCCGGTCTTGTCATCGTATTTTATGTCAACGTCAAGCAGATATATACCTGGTGTTGCATCAGGATTAACTACAATGCTTACAGGGACATTTACCTTGTCATTACCTGCTATAGATGATACAAACTTTCTGTTATCTGACCCCAGCGGCAGTATATTGCCCTTGTTGTCAGCCCATGATAAAACTGCGTTGCTTAATGCAGAATCCCCATGATTCATAAGCGTAAATTCTAAGTTTGCAGTTTCACCTGCTGTGAGCTCAGTAGGTTCGACAGAAACTATCTCCAGATCAGAAGTTGACTGTACTGTTACAACAGAATTATGTACGAAGTTGCTGCATGAGCCTGATGCTTCACATGCTTCTACTAAAAGCTCCATGGTGTAGAAGCCTGTTTGCGTGCCTACTGGTACACCAAACCTTATGGTGGCTGATGTTGCCTTGGTAGGTCCTAATGATCCTAGACTATCCTGATACAACGTAGATTTCAGAATTATAGGCGAATCTATTTTTATGGATTTTATTTTTAAGGTGTCTACGTAAGTTGTTCCAACATTGGTTATGGTTAGAGTTATGTATCCATCATTCCCAGGAGCAACTGTTGAAGGTGTGGTTGCGGAAGATATTTGTAAAGTCTGCGTAGCTAATGATAGACTTGAAAGTAAGAGCATGAAAACAGATATAATTAAAATTTTGTTATTCATTTTATACCACGCCTCTTCTCTTTTATTATGATACCATCTTTTAAATATATAATTCTGTCTGTTTTTGAGGCTATATTCTGGTCATGGGTTACTATAACAAGCGTGACATCTGCTTCTTTATTGAGCTTCATGAGAATATTCATTATATCCTTGCCGGATTTGCTGTCAAGGTTGCCTGTGGGCTCGTCAGCGAATATTATTTTTGGATTGTTTATCATGGATCTTGCTATTGCAACGCGCTGGCGCTCGCCGCCTGAAAGCTGAGGCGGTTTATGGTGCATTCTGTCACCTAGACCGACCAACCTAAGGAGTTTTTCAGCAACAATGATTCTGTCTTTTTTCCCGCTAAAAACACCAGGCAGAGCCACATTTTCTAACGCACTTAATGCAGGGATCAGATAGAAGAACTGGAAAACAAAACCGATTTTTTCTCTCCTTATCTTTGCAAGCTCGTTGTCGCTTAGCTTTGAGACATCCTTGCCTTCAATAATGATCTTGCCTGAGGTCGGCCTGTCAAGGCATCCAGCTATATGCAATACAGTTGATTTGCCTGAGCCTGAAGGTCCCATTATTGCTATTCTTTCACCTTTTTTGATGATAATATCTATTCCTTTTAGAACATCCAGCTGCGTTTCGCCAAGCTGATAAGTCTTTTTTAATTTCTTGAGCTCTATGACAGGTTGCATGATTAAATGTAGAATAGCAAGTTTTTAAATCCTAATGCTTTTCAGTTCAATATAGGATAAGAATTTACACCGTCGAATAGCCTTTTAATCATTTCTTCTGTAAAGCTTCCTATTTCCATGCTTTTTACTCCAATGGTTTTAAGATGGATTATTGCTGGCTGAATGCTTGGGTCATCTTCTAAGTTATCAATTATCTGGAACCTATAGCCAGTTTTTATGCCAGCGCCTATGGCTGCATCACCAACCTCGGTTTTAGGAACAAAATCAGCAGGGCTTGGAACTCTTTTAAGCGAAAGTGAATCTAGAGCTTCAGGACCAAAATCGCACCTTAGTGTACTATGATCATCCAGATTTGGATATTTGAAACTCCTTAGTGGTTGATCACCTCGTTCAAGACCACCTCTAGATTCAAGATCATAAAGTATCTTAGGCTCTTTTATTCTAAGCCCCTTGCCTACAATTATCATGTGCCCGTACTGAGACGGCAGGAGGGATCTTTCCAAGGCGGACATAATTGGAACATACCTTACCTTGAAGCTTGTGAATTTACCACCTTCTTTGTGATGTATAGCTATCGGAGAACCTGCTACACTCATAAAGCCAGCATCAGGCATGCCATCTTCTACAATAGCAAAATGTCCATATCTGTCAATTGATTTCATTTCAGGCAGGTAGTGTGTTTCGTAACCGACTTCATCCTTTGTTACTGGCATAAATGCAACAACGTTTAGCACAGGAACTTTGTCTCCTGTTATGTTCATCTCATCCTTGAGGACTTTTTCGAGCTTTATAGGAGGATCTATCAATCTGCCACTCTTGTTCCATTTTATCTGATAATCTGGTAGCTGTGTGGATCCTAAATCTTTTAGGCCATCCTGTTCTGTCATCAGCGGCGCAGTGTATTTAGGTCCAAGCTCTTTGCCCTCATATACACAGTAAACAATCAGGGATAATGATGGCGCTTTACTGTATTGAGGCGAGATCTGCTCAAATGAAATCCGCGTATTATTAGGTGTATTACAATGAAGATTATTAGGGTGTCTAGATACCCAGACTAGGTTTTCTGGCTGTATTCCTGTTAAATTCCAGCATCTCTGCAGGGCTAGGACAAAGCTCTTGTATTGCGGATGTTTAACGCTTGCATCCGGGGTTACAACAGGTTTTTGGTATTGGTT
>CAIKBN010000115.1 GCA_903825675.1 uncultured archaeon | reverse complement strand
TGACATTTTCGAAAACCTCTTTAAAACAGAAGAGAAAGCCTAAAGATAAAGGCTTATATAATTTGTATAGTAATCAGGAAAATAGATACAGCATGATGGCTAAATAAAACAGAATTAAAGGATAATGGGACATTCCCCTCTCATAACCATCAGCTAATATATGTGCACAAAGCTTAAAACATTAACTTGGTTCAAACATGGAATGCGAGATCTGTGGCAAGAAAAGGGGTTTAGTAAGGGCGGTTGTAGAGGATACTGTTATTTATGTGTGCGAAGACTGTGCAAGTTTTGGCAAAAAAATAGCTGAACCGAGACCGATAACTAAGAGAGAAGAAACGCCTATAGAGGATATACTGATAGATCCTAGTTATGCAACTATAGTCAGGCTTAAACGTGAAGCTCTTAATATGAAAATAGAAGAGCTTGCAAAGAAAATAAACGAGAGGGTATCTACAATAAAGAGAATAGAACAGGGAAGAATGCACCTTGATGCAAAAACAGCCAAAAAATTGGAAAAAGTATTTGGTATTAAATTAATAATGGACTACGAAAAGAAATAAATGCTCTAAAAATACATTTAAATTCTATTTAGGCTAATAAAGAAATTGTCATGGCTACGGTGATGTAATGGTAGATTGGCTTTTGCGCCAATCCACTAGAGCATAAGAGACTGTGGTCAAGCTTTTTCGAACAGATAGACGCACTAAAGTGCGTCAGTTCGGTACAGCTTGAGCAAAAATGGCAGATATCTTTTCGTCGGGGTTCGAGTCCCCGCCGTGGCCTTCATTCAATACTTTTTATCCCGGGCTTATTGGCAATATTACGTGGAAGGTGCTGCCTTTGTCGACCTCGCTTTCTATCAAGAGCCGGCCGTTCATGATCTTTAGTATCTCCTTGCATATGGAAAGGCCTAGGCCTGCGCCGCCTGCTTTTCTGGTTAAATGAGATTCGACCTGATAGAAACGCTCGCCTATTTTTTCAAGATCTTTTTTCGGAATGCCTATACCTGTATCTTTTATAGCAAAGTGGATATTATAGTTTTCTTTGTAAGCGCTTATGGTTATGCTGCCTGTGTCTGTAAATTTAGTAGCATTGTTAACGAGGTTTAAGAGTATTTGCTCCAGCCGCTCTTTATCGTTCATTATATGAGGCAGGTCTTTTTGTATGTCAAAATTATAATCAAGTCCTTTTTCCCTGATATTAATACTTGTCATGCCCTTTACCCTTTCCATGACCTCATATATATCAACATCTTCAGTGGTAAGCCTGATTTTTCCTATGTCTATTCTTGAAAGATCCAGGATATCATCGATTAGTCTTCCAAGGCGCTTTATCTCAGAATTTATAATGTTAAGATACCTGTTTCTTGCATTTACATCATTGGCAATTTTTTCACTATGCAACAAATCAGAGAAGCCGCGTATGGCAGTTATCGGTGTTTTGAGTTCATGCGCTGCCACAGATATAAACTGGTCTTTTCTGACATCCAGTTCCTTTAACTCTTCAACGCTTTTCTTTAATTTTTCCTGAGAAACAAGAAGCTTTATGTTAGTATCATCCGTGTCTTCCATCATGTTAAGGATGGCTGTTTTCATTTTGGTGAGGTCTTCTATTTTGTCATTCAGTTCTTTGGTCTTGCTGTATATTAGTTTGTCCATGTCCTTGTTTTGATTTTCTAGTTTCTCAGTCTTTTCTCTAAACCTTGTCATATCAATGATAATTTCATTAAGAGCCTCTGCCAGTTGTCCGATTTCGTCGTTCGATTTTATGTCAATCGTGGTATGAAGATTGCCCATCCTGATGTCATAAACAGCTTTTTTCAATTTTGCTAAGGGAGATACGATTGAGATATCCATAATAAAAACTAGCATGCCAAGGGACACTGAAAATATTGCAGATGATAAAAGAAACATCATCTCTGCAGGAATCTTATTTACACCTAATGAAAAATTTTCATATTGAAAATAATTAAGAACTATAAATATTATGAAAATCAGGAAAAAACATCCTACTAATCTTGTTTGAATACTACTCTTTATCATTTTTATTCCTCACAGTGCCGGATTCAAATTCATCTATTTTCTTCTTCAGTTCAATCATCTTTAATTCACGGCCAATGCTTAGCTTTCTGAACTTTTCAAGCTCTTCTATCTTTTCATCCAGTTCCTTAGTTCTTTCCCTGACTTTTATTTCTAGTTCGTCTTTAGTCCTTTCTAATTCCTTGGTCCTTTCATTTACATTTTTATC
>CAIKBN010000114.1 GCA_903825675.1 uncultured archaeon | reverse complement strand
TTAATAAAAAAGAATTCTAAAATAGAAAAATAAAAAGCCAAAAAGCTTATGCTGTTACCGTATCAATGCAGATACCTGCAGCGACTGTCTGGCCCATGTCCCTTATGGCAAATCTTGCTAGTTCAGGAATGTCTGACTGTTTCTCAATAACCATTGGCTTGGTTGGCTTTACTTTTATTATTGCTGCATCACCTGTTTTTATGAAGTCAGGATGTTCTTGTGCAACTGCACCTGTTTTAGGGTCTATTTTCTTTACAATTTCTGTTATTGTACAAGCAATCTGTGCTGTGTGCACATGGAAGACAGGTGTGTAACCTTTGCTGATGACACTCGGATGGTTCAGGACGATTATCTGTGCTGTGAATTCAGTTACTGACTTTGCCGGGTTGTTTGGACTGCAAGCAACGTCACCTCTTTTTATGTCGTTCTTGCCTGCGCCTCTGACATTAAAGCCTATATTATCGCCTGGTCCTGCTTCCTGAAACTGCTCATGGTGCATTTCTATTGACTTAACCTCGCCTGTGGTATTGGATGGTACGAACTTAATAGTGTCATTTACCCTCAGAATACCTGTTTCTACCCTGCCAACAGGAACAGTACCTACACCAGTTATTGAGTAGATATCCTGAATTGGCAATCTAAGAGGCTTGTCAACGGGTTGGTCAGGCACCTTAAACATGTCAAGTGCTTCTATTATCGTAGGGCCTTTGTACCATGGCATATTCTCGCTTTTCTTTGCTACATTATCGCCTTTGTAACCAGATGTTGGTATGAACTGGATCTCTTCTATTTTAAAGCCAATGCCTTTTAGCAGTTTTTCTGTATTTGATCTTGTTTCTTTGTATTTGGCTTCTTCATAATTAACTGCGTCCATCTTGTTTATTGCCACAATAATCTGATTTACGCCTAGAACCTTGGCAAGATATGCGTGCTCTTTGGTCTGCTCCTGGACACCTTCCTTACCTGATACGACAAGGATGGCTCCGTCTGCCTGTGATGTTCCTGTTATCATGTTCTTGACAAAATCTCTGTGGCCTGGACAGTCTATTATAGTGAAATAATACTTAGGCGTATCAAATCGCTGGTGCATTATATCTATGGTTAAACCTCTTTCTCGTTCTTCCTTTAGCCTGTCCATGACAAAGGCAAACTCGAAGGTTTCCTTTTTGAGCTCTTTTGCAAGATCCTTCAGCTTTCTTAAGGCGTCTTCCCTGATATTTCCTGTGTCATATAACAGTCTTCCTACTAGTGTTGATTTACCGTGGTCTACATGACCTATGCTAACTAGATTCATGTGTTGTTTTTTTTCTGCCATATTTATTTCCTCCATAGCCGAAACAACGCAAAAACACCTGACGCACTAAAGTGCGTCTATTTGAATTTGCGTTAATTTGTTCATTGCATTGTCCCGGAAAGACTATTGACAATAGCTTAAACAGTTATAAATCTTTTTAAACCTTTGGAGAGGAGCGAATTTCTATATAAAGTTTGGCTTTATTCTTTATACGGATTTGAAAATGATTTATACAGAAAATGACCCTGAGACTATAAAAGCAATAGAAAAAGGTATACCAATAGCAGAATTAGAGAAAAGAATGAAAAAAACAAGAGATATATACTTAGGACTTGATGAATCATTGGTTCAGGTTATTGTAGAAGACCATCATACGATGCAAAGGCTTCATATAAGCTATGAGCTTCTAGCAGATGTAGTAGAGGCTTTAACAAGCAACCAACAAAAACAATACATTAAACCAGGCTATACCGGAATCTTTACATTTACAGAGGTTGGCTGCCCTTGGGGGTGCAAAACACCAGATGAATTTTATTCATTTGCAGGGTTAAATGCGTTTATTCTTCCAGAGAAGTATTTCGAGTCTTTACCTAATGATGAAATATTGTCCAAAGAATATCTAGACCTCTATGAAAATGTTATTTTTAACGACAGAAAACCGATTCCGGATGTTTTGAGACTATCGCCGGTTTCTGCTCACTTGATAAGGGTTCATCATTTCTTAGAAGGGAGAGAATCGCCGTATAGAATGGATTCTAAAAAAATGATTGAATGCCTTATACTAAGCGGGAATTAATGCTTCATATACTGTTCTTCCCATTTATCTAGATCTTCTTCGTTCAGGACTTTACTGGATTTTTCCAGCACGAAACGTTTTCTCCAGGCAATCCCAAGAACAATGCCTGAGAACAAGCCAGCCAGATGCGCGGCATTGGCTATCCCGCTTGGATGGAACATGCCTGCCATATCTATTACAGCCCATAATCCAGCTGCAAATATCATAGGCATCGGCATTCCCATTACCCAGACCATCATTCTTGGCCTTATAATAGCAAGGCAACCTGTTATTCCCATTATTGCGCCTGATGCTCCTAAGGCTGCATTATAGAAAAAGACAGATCCTAGTGAGGCGATTACTCCTGTGGCAAAAAATACTATAAGAAATCGCCTGCTTCCTATCGTTCTTTCAAGAATTGAGCCGAACATGGCAAGCGCGAACATGTTGAAAAGCAGATGATCAAAGCTGCCATGCAGGAAAATGGACGTAACTAAAATCCACGGCCTTGTTGCTACGTCTTTTGATACCAAGGCAAAATTATCTGTAATAGAAGGTATGCTGAGTTGCAGGATAAAGACAACTACACATACGCCAACCAGCTTGAAGGCATAATAATCAAAATATTTCATAATTCTTCTTTTGTACCCAATTTTTTAAAGTCTTGTTTGCAAATTCTTTGCATGGTTATAAAGGCAGTCTTGTTTGATCTGGACAATACGCTTATAGATTTTATGAAGCTCAAAAAGAAATCATGCGAAGCAGCAATAAAGGCCATGATAAATAACGGTCTTCAGCTTGACGAAAAGAAGGCAATGCACATCTTGTTCGACCTGTATGACAAATATGGCATAGAGCACGGGAAGATATTCCAGAAATTCCTATTGAGTACCATAGGAATAATAGACTGGAAGATACTTACAGCAGGCATTGTTGCATATAGAAGGGTCCAGGCTGATTACAGAAAGCCTTATCCTGGTGTTCCCAGGGTTCTCAGATTATTAAAAAATAAGGGGCTTAAGCTGGGTGTTGTAAGCGATGCACCTTCTCTAAAGGCATGGATAAGGCTCAATGAGATCAAGATAGCTGATTTTTTTGATGTGGTTATTGCCTATGATGAGACCAAAAGGAAAAAGCCGCACGAGCTTCCATTCAGGTCTGCAATAAAAAAGCTGGGTATAAAGCCAGAGGAAATACTTTTCGTAGGTGACAATCCCAAGAATGATATTAATGGTGCCAAAAAACTGGGCATGAAAACTGCGCTGGCTTTATATGGCATTCAAGGAAAATTTAAAAAATACATGTTAAAATATAGGGCAGATTATGCTATCAATAATGTAAAAGAGATATTTGATATAGTGGATGAAGCATAGTCAATAAGGTGAATCTATGATTGATTTTGACGAAATGATTAATAGGCATCTGACCACGGAACACAGGCCCAAGCAGGTTGGAAGATACTATCCATCAGAGATAGGCACATGCATCAGGAAGATATGGTATTCCTACAAATATCCGCAGGAGATAAAGGCAGACCTGCTAAAGGTATTCCACTTAGGCAATATGATGCATGATTTTGTTGCTGAGGTGCTTAAGAGCGAAAAAAATCCGGATGTCGAGTTGCTTAAAACTGAACTTCCGCTGAAACTCGAGGTAGATGATCTTGTTATTTCCGGGCGCGTTGATGATTTATTGTTGCTGAAGACACAAGGCAAGAACATTCTCGTTGAGGTTAAATCAGCTAAAACAGTAAAATTCCAGACAGAGCCATCAAGACATCATGTCATGCAGCTGCAGCTATACATGCATGCCACTAACGTGCATACCGGAATAATATTGTATCTTGACAAAACCACACTGGAGAGCAAAGTCTTTACAATTCATTATAACGAGAAAATGGTAAATGATATCCTGAACAGGTTCAAAAGCCTGCATACGCTTTTAAAATGTAATGAACTGCCAAAGGCTGAGGCAAAAACAGACACAGAAACGAGCTGGATGTGCCGCTTTTGCGAATACCGCGACAAGTGCGACAGGAATGAAGGATAGGTAATATTTTTGATTTTGACATTATGCATGTACTGTTTTTCTCTGTTCCTCAGCTTCTCTCAAAAATAGAATAGTATAAGCTTTATACTGCTTGCTCATACCACTCCTATTGATCGCTTCTATTTCAGCAGCTATATCTGTTATTTTTGTTAACCCAGATGAAGGCAAACAATCAAAGCCAATAACTGTATCCACATAAATGTAACTGTCTTTATTTTTTTCATTAACCAACCTGTGATGTATTGCCTTTATAAATTCCCTTTCTGTTATAACTTGGCAATATACCCGTATATCAGGATTAGACTCACTGAAGACATAAAAAGCTAAATCACCAGTTTGTAGCTGCTGCACTGGTAAGTATTTAGGTTCTTTTCCATCATTTTTTGGAAACAATGGAAATATTTTTCTAAGGTGCCTGTACATGAATATAAACTATAATAAAAGGTTAAATTTCCTATCATTACATCTGGCTTTAAATCCTTTTCTATGTATACTAACCGATATGTCGACTAGACGACACATTAATGACATAGAATTAGGCTTGCTGCAGATGCAGGTGCTTTGGTTACTCAAAAGGCCGACACATGGTTATGAGCTTATGAAGAATTTAAACACGCTAAAAAGGACTAAGATCACGCAGGGCACGTTATATCCGACGCTGCAGCGATTAGAGGAATTGAAATTAATAGCAAGCAAGACAAGCGGAAGAAAACGGGTCTATCATCTTACTGACAAGGGCAGGATTACTATGAGAAATAATTGCGAGGAGTTCTGCAGAACCTTTGTCGGAATATTCAAGGATTTTGTATGCGGTAAATGCGATAGCCAATGAGGTGGTTCCATGGTAAAGAAAATAAAGAGTGAGTGCTGTTGCTGCTGTTGTTGCAGCACATGCAAATGTTGATAGATAATAAAGAAGACTGATTTAGGTGGTTAGATGAAATATATCTATATGGATCATGCAGCTACAACGCCGGTTGACCCAAAGGTTATGGCAGCAATGACAGAATTCTTTGACAAAAAATACGGTAATCCAGGTTCTATTCATAAGATCGGGCAGGAAGCTAAAACTGCATTAAATGATTCGCGCAACAAGATAGCCAAGTTTCTTGGTGTCAAGGAGAATGAGATAATTTTTACATCCGGCGGAACAGAATCTGATAATATAGCATTAAAGGGTATTGCTTTTGCAAACAATGATAAGGGCAAGCATATAATAACATCAAAGATAGAGCATCATGCTGTTCTGCATCCGTGCGAGTGGCTTGAAAAACACGGCTTCTCTGTTACTTATTTGTCTGTTGACAAACACGGGCTTGTAAATCCTAAGGATGTTGATAATGCAATAAGAAAGGATACCATACTTGTTTCAATAATGCACGCAAATAATGAGATTGGTACTATAGAGCCAATAGAAGAGATAAGCAAGATATGCAAAAGGCATGGCGTTTATTTCCATACAGATGCTGTGCAGACCTTTGGCCATATTCCTATAGATATCAAGAACATAGATCTGCTTTCTGTATCTGCCCACAAGCTCTATGGTCCAAAAGGTGTTGGGCTTCTTTTTGTAAGGGATGGCGTTAAGATAGAGCCTGTGCTTCATGGCGGAGGCCAGGAGAATGGCATGCGATCAGGAACAGAGAATATTGCCGGCATAGTTGGCTTTGCTAAGGCTGTAGAGCTTGCAAAAGATAATATCAAAAGCGAGATGAAGCGATTAACTGCACTAAGAGACAAATTAATCAGGGGCGTTTTGCAAATACCTGATTGCTGGCTGAACGGACACCCGGAAAAACGCCTTCCAGGCAATGCTAATTTCAGTTTCAAATATATAGAAGGCGAGTCGCTTGTCTTGTACTTAGACATGAATGGCATTGCAGCGTCAACAGGCTCTGCGTGCTCAACGAAGTCGCTTAAGCCTTCGCATGTCCTGTCTGCTATCGGGCTTAGCCACGAAGAGGCGCATGGATCTCTGCGACTGGCCTTAGGAAGGCATAACACCGATGAGGATGTGGATTATGTTCTTAAGGTTTTGCCAGGTATAGTAAGTAATTTAAGGAAGATGAGCCCGTTGGGTAAGTGATATAATGGATAAAATTTTCTATGCCATGGTTTTTGGTGTTTTTATACTGGTATTTATTTTTGGCTGCGCAGTCCAGACAAATGAAGAATGCCAAGAGCTTACGCAAATCGCTTTCAGCAATATTACTACAGACAAACCAGTATATCATTCTTCTGAGCTTATGAACCTTAGCATGATTATCTATTCAGAATCTGAAATAGAGAATGTATCTGTAAAGGCTAATGGCATAAACGGAAGATTTAGTGAGGAAAAGCTTCTTGACCTGAATAAGGGCATGAATGAAATAATTTTTACTTACCAATTACCTAGGTGCAATGTTTGCGGCGGAATAAGCGCAGGGGATTACAACCTTAGCTTTACTATAAGCTATAAAAATATATCGATAGAAGATTCTACGATAATAAATATCCAGCAATAGAGGGTGACGATAAGATGAGATGCATCATTTATAATTATCGCATCTCAATTCAAAACAGAGATTTATGAGGTGTTTTGAAAATG
>CAIKBN010000113.1 GCA_903825675.1 uncultured archaeon | reverse complement strand
AGCCTGTTCAGGAGATTCAGCTATAAAACCCTCCTGTATATCAACATCATAGGCTCTTAATATTGATTTACCCTGAAATTCGTGAATATTCATTTTTTGAATTTTACATTATCAGATTCCGATCTCAAATGTGTCTTTTGCAACTGTTTACAAAATAGAAAATATAACTGAATTTTTTAAGTATTTTAGCGCAAAAAAGGAATATGAGGAAGCTGCATAACAAAGAGCTTGGAAGAAAAACAATTGTTCAGTACAGATTATCTGAGAAAGCGCCGTATGTACTTGTACTTGACAATGTGAGAAGCCAGAGCAATGTTGGTTCTGTTTTCCGTTCAGCTGATGCCTTTCTCGTCGAAAAAATCTTACTCTGCGGTATTACCGCTACTCCCCCAAATCCTGAAATACGGAAAACAGCTTTAGGTGCAACTGAATCTGTACCATGGGAATACTTTGAAAAAACTGCTGTGGCTATCGATATACTTAAGAAGAAAGGTTATCTTATTATTGGAATCGAACAGGTGGAGGAATCTTATGAACTTCAGAATTTCTTACCGGAAAAAGATAAAAAGTATGCTCTGGTTTTTGGTCATGAGATTAATGGTGTTTCACAGGAAGTTATTGATATGTGTGACTACTGTATCCAAATACCGCAATTCGGCACCAAGCACTCTTTTAATATTGCAGTAAGTGCAGGGATTGTGCTATGGGAGCTGAATAGAAACCTCACCCCAACCCCTCTCCCGAGAGAGAGGGGCTAATTCATTGAATACATTTAAGACCCCCTTCTCTCCTGGGAGAAGAGGGCAGGGGGATGAGGTAAAAACAATAAAAAAAGCCACCTGTACCAGGCAGCCTTTCTTCTTATCTATAATATTTTGTTACTGAACAGCTGATTTGAAGGTATCATCGTTGAAATACTTTGCAAATTCAAGGTCAGTCTTGGCATACGCTTTCCAGTCAGAGTTAAATCCAATAGCTTCACGGAGGTTGTTAAGCATATAATTTCTGTCATCCAGACGAGCACCCACAACTGCTTTTATGTATGAAGGTTTGCCACTTTTACCAAGATCTTTAAGGGCATCGAGTGTAACTTTTGCCTTATTTACATCGCCTTTCAACAGGAGAGCAAGTCCAAGTCCGTATGAAGGTTCATTACCGAAGTAATTAACAGCTTTGTCATATTCGCCTTTCCTGGTAGCAAGAATTCCAAGTCCGAATTTTGATTCAGCAGTTGCAGTGGCCATTGATGTGAAATACTCTTCAGCTTTTGCATAGTCACCTTTCTGTAGGTAGGCAAAACCAAGATTATTCTTTACAATATCGCTGTTCTGGATAGCTTTTGCCTTTTCAAGAGCAGCAATAGCGTCATCAGATTTGCCCAGCAACAGATCTGCATATCCAACATTATTCTGAGTGCGGATATCTTTGGGGAAATTATCAGCAGCTGCCTGATAGAATTTAAGCTGTTCGTTTACATCCTTTGTAAGTGTGGCTGCATAAAGCATCTCTTCAACAGAAAGAACTTTTGGATCGGATTTAATCTGAGCAAGAATCTGCTCATCGCTGCGTCCTACAATATCAGCATTAACAAAAAGCTTTGATCTTCTGAGTTTTGGAAGAATATCTTTTTTCAGAGCTTCAAAAGCAGCAGACATATTCTTAATTTCTTTTTCGCGGACATTAGGGTCGGAATACATTGAAAGGACGCGAATGATAAGGTCTTTATCCTGAATAGATGATTTTTGAACTTCTTCTTTAAAACCATCCCAGTCTTCTGCAGTAGTTTTCTCATTGAAGAATCCGGCAGTTTTTGCAGCATTGACTTTTTCAAATTCTTTTTTCATGAATTTGTCGGCGGTGGAACCACGCTTAACTGATAACTTCTCGTTTAAATCAATTGGTCCATCAGGAGATGCGTACGAACTGATCTCAGTAGCTTTAAACTGATGGTTAGGATCTGTGCTAGCCATCTTAATATAATCTCTGAGAAGCTTAACATCATCTTTTGTAAGTTCTTTGCTCTGCAGATCTGCCTCGTTGATAAGATATTGAATGTCTGCTGACTTGCTCTCAGGAGTAATTCTTACATAATTGTTAAACATCATAATTGGTTTAACATCATTTTGAGTAAGAGTTGAGGTGGCAATAACACCATCGGCAATTTTACGGGGATCGAACTGAAGAACAGTATTTCCTCTTGTAGCTTTTATCCTGACAACAAGCTCAGAAATTTTCATAGCATCTTTATAAGGAATTTTGTCAGTGTACGTGAAATCGCCGCCGGCATTAGAAATCAATTTGTTGTTAGCCTGTACGCTTTCACCCTGAAGAACCTGAACCTTTCCAAAAGCTGTCTCACCACCTGTGTAAGTCAGGACAGGTGTAACCTCGAGAATAGTCTTTTTATCAAAATACTTCTGAGGGAATGTTCCTTTTATAGTAACATCAACCATACCACCATGTGTTTCTAGAACTTTAGGGGTAACCTCATACTTAACTAGGTTGGCGTCTTTCTTCATCTTATTCAAACCGCTGCAACTCGACATGACGGCTGCGGCAAGGATAAGGATAAAATAGCTTCTGAATTTTTTCATGATTAAAAAGTTTATTTGTTTATGATGTGATTACTTGATTTACAATGAACAAGATAGTAAAAATTTCAATCTTCTACAAATTTAAGAAAATACTTTATTGT
>CAIKBN010000112.1 GCA_903825675.1 uncultured archaeon | reverse complement strand
TTCAGTTCCATCCATTTTGATGTAAATTCCGCCAGTCTTCCTCGCCTGCGTGAACATTACGTTCTGCCCGCCGCCTGTGCCAAGAAAAACGATTCTATCCTTATCCGCCTTCATAAACCTTTCTTTGGAAAATAAAGCTTAAATAAAATATCATTGGAATGAACGTTGAATATTCACGACAGTATGCCTAAATTTATATATGTACAAATTCCACTTTCTAGCATAATATCAAGAATAATTATAGCTATAAGAAGTTGAAATTAATAATTAAAATGTATATGAAAAATGCAATAGAAATTAAGAACTTAACAAAAAAATACGGCACTTTTACTGCGGTAGACAGCATCTCACTGACGGTGAAAAAAGGAGATATTTTCGGATTTCTCGGGCACAATGGCGCAGGAAAAACAACCACCACAAATATGCTCACGACGCTTCTTGAACCAACCAGTGGTCGTGCAACAATAGCAGGATTTGACATACTCAGCAAACCGATAAAAGTAAGGCAAAACATTGGCTATGTCCCAGAGAACGTGCAGCTTTATGACACACTGACAGCTTATGAGAATTTGGAATTTTTTGCCAATCTTTCAGGAATAGCGCATCCTAAGGATTCGATTAACGAGACTTTGGAGTTTCTTGATGCGGTATCTTTTGTTCATAAGAAAATAGGCGAACTCTCAAAGGGAATGCGCCAACGAATTGGCCTTGCGCAAGCAATTATTCACAAACCATCAGTTCTTTTCTTAGACGAACCGAGCGCTGGACTTGATCCGACTGGTATAAAGCAGCTAAGGGAGATTATCCTCCGTTTAAACAAAGAGGAAGGCACGACCATTTTCATGAATACCCATCTTCTTTTAGAAGTTTCCAAGATCTGCACTGCCATTGGCGTACTTAATCACGGTAAACTTGTTTACACAGATACCCTGGCAAATACTCTGAAGCGGTTTAAGAATGAAGATTCCCTAGAGCAGATCTACTTCTCCATTGAAAGTGATACCAATGATAAATAATGGAATTAAAATAGCCAACAAGGATTTGAAATTGTTGCTCAGAGACAAGACTTTCATTATAATACTCCTGATTTTTTTTCTTATGAGCTTGGTATCCACTTATATTAGCTGGTCATCACAAAACACAGTCCTGCAGGTTTATAATGAGGCATCCAAGCAGCTCATCCAAGAAGGAAAACCCATCCCTCCAGATCCTTTTGCTTCAATACCGCCACTATCCCTGATGAAAAACATGATTATTTATGTCGCCCTCATAGGTGCCTTGCTTGCAATCACTTTAGGCCATATTATTGCCATCAATGATAGGAGAGCTGGGGTGACAAGGATACTTTTCTCAAAGTCGTTCTCAAAAGAGTCTTTCTTTCTAGGTAAAATACTCGTTTCATCGGAAATAATTTTTTTGGCTCTTCTGGTATCAATGATTATGAGTATAGGCTCCATAGCGCTGATGAGCACGTTATCGTTAACACTCTTTTTTGATATATGTGTTTTCTATTTGATTTCTTTTTTATACCTGGCTGGATTTGCGTATATTAGCATCTTTTTTGGACTTATCGCAAACAATAGCGCTAAAGCAATTCTTTTGCCGCTTGTTTTTTGGATAATTATTACCTTTGCATTGCCTGAATTCGGTTCAGCTCTTTACCCGACAAGCTCACTTAATCCTGTATTGCCTGCGACAAATATACTGGATTCGCCATTGCTAAAAACAACCCATTCAATTGTCTACCCTTTCTCAATTTCCGAGCAATATAAAGAATCTGCTGCGACAACTCTTGGATTAACAACCACGACAGACATTGTAAATTCAGATTATACCCAAGAAATTCGCACGGCGATATTGTTTATATGGTTTATCATAGCACTAGGGTTGTCTTACTATTCTGTAAAGAAATTCAAGCCTGTTCAGGGCGACGATTATGAATAATATCACCATCATTGCAAAAAAGGAATTGAAAGACATAATGCGCAGCAAGATATTCCTCTATATGGTTATCTTGCTCGTAGTGTTAACTATAACATCCCTAACAGTTTCCTTCTTGGTATTTAATAGCCAAGTTGATGAGTATCAAAAATCCGTTAATGTACTAAAACAGTTAGGGAAAGAGCCACCAGCCCCTCCTAAATTATACCCCCTCACCCTCCTTCGGGGAGTGGTTGACTACATCGAGATTGTCGGGGCGATACTGGGCATACTATTAGGCTATATCAGTATCTCAAAGGAGAGAAATACAAAAGCGTTCAAACTTCTACTGACAAGACCAATATCAAAAAGAGACATTACATATGGCAAGATTATTAGCAATGCCCTGTTTATTCTAGCCTTAATGACCGTTGTTGGCATAATGATAATCCTAAGCATCTATTTCATTGGGGGAGTAATGCTTAGCGGCGTAGAACTTCTAAAGGTATTTTTGTTTATAATTTTTTCAACAATGTACATTCTATTATTTTTCATGATATCATTTTTCCTCTCCTTACAACAGAAAACAATTGTTCATGCATTAATCATCTCTTTTATTATTTGGCTTGTTTTTGTCTTGATTTTGCCCCAAATAGGAGATACCATGGACCCAGATAACCAGGTTCCGGGTGGTTTATTCAAAAGCCTGAATATCGATAAACCACAAGAAAAACAAATAATGACCAAATTTGCAGGTTATGAAAGTTCTCGGGAGGTTATAGAACAAATGTCCATTACAAAACATTATGAGAGGGCTATTTTCGGTTTCTTCGGCATTAAAGCCGTATACAACGATATGCCATTATTAGAAGTCTTGAATGCGGTTATGGTAAATATGCTGGTACTTATAATTTCTGTAGTATTTGGTTTTTTATTATTGAGAAATAAAAGCTATTATGAGCGGTGAAATGGTATGAAAAAAATAATTATGGCGACGCTGCTTATGGCAGTTGTAATTATTGCAGGTTGCGTTTCCCAAACAACAAATAATGTTGCAAAGAATCAAAGTTCAGGAAATGCTGTCAATAATTCTGTACCAACAAATTTCTTAGACAGCGATAAAGATGGTATTCCAGATAATGCGGAAAAAGTGCTTGGGACAGACCCGTTAAATCCAGATACAGACGGCGATGGCATCGATGATAAGCAAGATAAAAATCCTGTTAACGTTGATATACCTGTTCCAGAATCCATAGGCGTTTCAGACTTTTCAATAAAAGAATTAGTGTTGGAAAATAATGTAGATTCCCTGACTGGAAAACCAGTATCGGATCATCTGGAAATCATAATGAGTAACAATGGCAAACAGAATATAACCAATTTTGAAGTCCTATACAACCTGACAGACCTGAAAACAAACCAAGAACAATCATACCTACTGTCATTAAAGGGATTCGTCTTACCTGCAGGGCAAAAAAAGTCGGTTCACATTGATGTAAGCAGTAAACCAGATCATTTCATGGCAAATCCCAACAGCATATACTACACTTCAACGAACGAGCTAAAGGTTAATGTTCTTGTCAATGCACCCGGTCACCAAGCTCAGAAAACAGAATCAATAAAACCTGCCGGAGGCGCCGAAGTAGCGGATTAGCATATGAACAGTAAACTCCACTTTTTTAGAGAAGGGTTTTATTATACAAAGCCGATTCCCACCGATTAAATAAAATATCATTGGAATGAAAGTTGAATATTTACATTTTGACAAGATATAATGAAGAAAAGCAGTTAGGAGTAGGAATGGTCAAATTACAGCTATAACAGGAAACTGCCAGAGATCAGGAAAAGGTTAAATGAGCCTTTCCTTAGATTATGTATTTAACTTATAAGAGATGTATTTATTTGAAAAGGCGGTAATAAGTGAAACATTTCAATAGAACTTCTTTTTTTATGCAAGACCTTAGTAGATTTAGCTTTGGTATTACATCTGCTATTATCACTAGCTTAGCCTTGATGATCGGTTTGAATGAAGTCAGTAATCCCAAATTGAGCATTATTAGCGCATTACTACTAATAGCAATTGCAGATAACATATCCGATTCATTGGGCATTCATATATATCGTGAATCCCAATCTTCAAATGCTAAAAAAAATAGCAATGTTTATACCTTTAGTAATTTTTTTACTAGGTTAACTGTTATATTATTTTTTGTTATGCTTATTATCTTTTTACCATTAGAATATGCGATACTTTCTTCTGTTATAATAGGTATATTTCTACTATCTCTATTGAGCTACCTAATAGCGATTTATCAGAAAACCAATCCTTATTTGTCTATTCTTCATCATGTTGGGATTGCTATAGTAGTGTTAATAACAAGCCATTTTTTGGGGCAGCTAATTACAGGTATGTTTAATATCTAAATGTGATTGCCATCAATTTTAAATAAAATATCATATTGTAATACTTGTATGACTGTCATAACAATATCCGGCATGCCTGGCTGCGGCTCATCGACAACAGCAAGGCTGCTGGCTGAGAAAATGGATCTGGAATTTTTTTCCGCAGGAGATTATACCAAAAAGCTTGCCAAGAAGGAAGAAAAGATAGACAAGAATCAGACAGAACGCATAGTTGATTTCTGGAAAACCAAGCGCGGCCAAAGCAAAGACCATCATATGGCTGTTGAGGAACTCCAGCAGAATATTGCTAAGGATGGAAATATAGTTATCGAGAGCAAGCTCGGGATACATTTTATCAGGAACTCTGATTTTAAGATATGGCTCAAAGCCCCGTTTAAAACAAGAGCAGAGCGTTACGTTAAGCGTGACGGCTTCCATCTTGAAAAAGCCATTGGTTTTTTAAGAGAAAAGGAGAACTCAGAGCGAGCTAACTGGAAAAGAATCTATGGTATCGACCCCTTTGACCAGGAAAAAGAAGCAGACCTTGTGATAGATACCTCAGATAAATCACCAGAAAAAATAGTCGATATCATAATAAAGGCAGTAAGGAATAAAAAATGAAAAAACAAAACGATGCCAACGCGGGTCTTACCAAACTTGCTATAAAATCTGTCAAAGATGCCTTTGATGCAGTTAATGCAGTGTTAGGCACAGAAGATGCAGGCAAGACGCTCGGCATAAACCCTAAAGGCGATAAAACCTACCAGATAGATAAAGTAGCTGAAAAAGTATATCTGGATAACCTGCCTGAAAGCGTAACAGTAGTCTCAGAAGAATCAGAACCTAAATTAGGCAGTGACGTAATCGTCTTTCTTGATCCAGTATGCGGTTCAATCCTGGCAAAAAGAGGATCTAAGCATTTTACAACAGGCATAGCTATCTACTCTAAGCAGTTAGAACCTATATGCGAAGCCATAGGCATCTTTGAAACAGGCGACATATACTATGCAGACAGCAGCGGCTCGTACAAGAATGGTGAAAAAATACACGTTTCAAACAAAAAGAAAATAGATGATTCAACAATAATAAACTGTGAGTCACACTCAGTAGCAGACAGATTAGAAATTATAAAAATAGATTTATTTAAAAAAGCCCCACATGTTTTCTGCCCAGGATCTGATAAATTATCCTTAAGCATGCTATCAGAAGGTATCATCGATGGCTATGTAAATCCTGCCAAAGTTTATCCATCCACAGAGCTTATTGGCATTTATCTGGTCAAACAAGCAGGCGGAGTTGTCAGCGACACCAAAGGAAGGCAGATCAAAGTATATCCAGACCTTAAACATAAAACAACTCTGTTATGCTCATGCACAGAAGAGATGCATAACCAGCTGCTGAAAATGCTTTAATTCTTAAGGAGAAACTAAGTAAAATATAATATAATTACTAAGAGGATGATTAGGCCCATAGTAAGAGGATGAGGATACAAGGAGAAACCTAGGCTTCTCCTGTAATGGGCCTGTAGATCAATGGAAGATCGCTACCTTCGCACAGCTTTTCTTTTTCAAAGAAAACCTGGGAAAAGAAACTTGGAATAGGTAGAGGCTGTGGGTTCAAGTCCCACCGGGTCCATTCCCAATCCCTTTCGTCAATGAATTGACGCCTTCGGCGTCATTGTGTTTTCGAAAGGTCTAGGGCTTACCCCAAAGAAAAGAATTAATATATTAATAAGGGAAATGAGGATAGAAGGGCTGGTAGATCAACGGAAGATCGCTACCTCGGCAACTGCAGGAATAGGATATTCAAGAGGAGGAATCAGGAGGAGCCTGAAACTGAAGGAAGAACAAACTGAAGTACCTTCGGTACTTCTATGTGTCTTTTCCTGCGGTTCGGAATGGTAGAGGCTGTGGGTTCGAATCCCGCCCAGTCCATATAACCATAGGTCAAATATATATAGTTTAAATACCCATATAGGTTTTATGGAAGAAATACAGGACATTCACAAGTCAAAGAAGAGAATGGAATCCATAGAAAGAAAAATCCAGAATGAAAAAAATATACTCCCGGGCAACAGGAAGCACATAGAAAAATTTACGGAATTAATGAAAGCAAAAGCATTGAAAGCCAATACAATGAGCAAGCATTTATTTTCTTTATGGTTTATCGCAACCCAGTGCAAGAAAGATTTTAAAAAAATTTCAAAAGACGATATAATCAAAATATGTGCAAGGATAGAACAGCAAAAATGGACAGATGCGACAAAACATGCGCATCTTGTTGCAATAAAGAAATTCTTCAAGTGGCTCCGAAATATTGATGAGAAAGGCGTCTATCCGCCTGAAGTGAGATGGATTTCTACTGGAGGAAGAGGTAACTCAAATAAGCTTCCAGAGGACTTGCTTAGCGAAAGCGAAGTAGAGCGTATGCTCCAAATAGCAGACAACTCAAGAGACAAGGCATTCACATTAATGCTTTATGAAACAGGTGCACGCATAGGCGAGATACTTAATGTCAAGATAAAGCACATCGTATTCCAGGACAGCATAGGATTTATAATGCTTAACGGCAAAACCGGCATGAGGCGTGTTACTGTAGTGGCGAGCGTGCCCATACTTGCATCCTTTATAGATGTCCACCCATTCAAAAACAATCCAGACAGTTTTCTGTTTCTAACAAAATTCAACCGCATGGAAGGCAAGAAGGGCTATGCACCGTTAACGTATGCAGGAGCCAACAAAATATTAAAAACACTGGCCCAGAAAGCAGGCGTCAAGAAACGCATATATCCTCATCTATTCAGGCACAGCAGCGCTACAAGGGCTGCTAAGTTCCTGACAGAAGCCCAAATGAAAACATACTATGGTTGGACTGGCGGCTCTGATATGCCAAGTGTCTATGTCCACATGTCTGCGCGTGATACTGAGGATGCCATAAAGAGGATGAATGGCATGGCAACAGAAACCCCACAGCAGGTAAAAGCAACTATAACAAAATGTAGAACCTGCAAGCAGAATAACAGCCCAGGTTCAAAGTTCTGCAATTATTGCGGCTCTGTACTATCCCTTGAAACAGCAATAACAGTCAATACCTTATTGCAGAACGTCCTTGCCAAAGCACCTGAACTGCTGACAAAGTCTGACGAAGAAATATTACAGGAACATAAGAAGAAGGCGGACCAGTAATACCCATTATACGACCTTATTATTAACCCTTTTAAAATTCATGATTTCTATAAGTATTATATTTGACTGAAAAAATAGGGAGTAAAGGTAATAGAAT